>CAYNBX010000133.1:0-5465 GCA_964395505.1 uncultured Bacteroidales bacterium
ATATTTTTATATTCCACAGCAGGTATGATAAAACATGCTGAACAGTCATCAAAAAAAGATTTTATCATAGCCACAGAAACAGGTATGATATATGCTTTAAAGAAACGATTTCTGGATAAAAATTTCTATGCAGTAAGCGAAAAAGCTATTTGTGAATATATGTAATACAACAATCTAAAAAAATATATAATTCATTGAAAAACGAAAAATACGAAGTAAAAATAGAAAACTCTTTAGCACAGAAAGCTTCAAAACCTATTGAAAAGATGATGAAGATTTCGTGATTAAATAACAAAAAACAAATCCGCTTTAAATCTTTTAAAGCGGATTTGTTTTATAAATCATTTTCATTTAACA
Organism: uncultured Bacteroidales bacterium; assembly: GCA_964395505.1. Classification (GTDB taxonomy): domain Bacteria; phylum Bacteroidota; class Bacteroidia; order Bacteroidales; family AUK083; genus AUK083. Next base: position 358 of record CAYNBX010000133.1, read on the forward strand.
TCTAAAATCACACTATTCAGGTAAAAATGTTTTAGATATATCGGGATATTTATACCAGTTTTGATTTACTGCACCTCCTGATTCAGCCCAATCCTCAAATAATGGATAAGCATTAATAATTTGAGTTTTCTCATTAGGCACTCTAAAAGTATCAGTAATTATTTCAAGACCCCATGGTAAATTTGTAATTGTTTTATAAAAATTAGCAGGGATAGAAAAATTATTTCCGGGAGTCCAGTCCCATGTTGTTTGTGATGCATCATTGCCGGTATTAAACAAATTCATATTTGCTGCAGTTGTTGGAGGATAACCATACATATGAACCTCATGGCCTCTGTTAGAATAAATATAAACATGAACGCAAAGAGAATTTCCCCCTGTAGTATGATCCCATGTATATTCAAAATTTACAGTATCATTTAAACTTTCAATAATATTTCCGTCAAATAATTTAACAGCATTAGTAACATCAGGGTCAGGAACAACATTTGCTGATTCAGTGAAAGTAGTTGTTCCTGCAGGTAGATATGCCAGTTCAGAGCCTGAACCATTGGATTTAAGCCATTCCATTCCAACACCACGTGGTATTCCTCCGCCTATCCAATATACTTTTGAACGTATTTTGCCGCCAACTAATTCGTTATTACTATTTTTATATGTATATAATTTGGTTTTTAAAATCACATCGTTAAAATCATAATCACCTTTATTTGGCCATAGGTCTTCAAAAAGGTGGAAATAATAATTGCTCCCTGAAGGGGAAACAATATTGTAAGCTCTGTCAGGGTCATTTGGAAAATCATCATTTTCATCTGCAACACCATCGCCATCAGAATCCTGAGGATTAGAAGTAAGTTCATATTGTGCCCCGATAATATTACCATCATATCCTCCAGATGAAGAAGAATTGTTTACAATTGTGCCTGAGCCCTCATTAAAATCCCAGAAACCAACAAGGTTTGCCTCTGTTCCGTTAGGAAGATTATTATAATAATTTGATATTTCATCATCGCTAAGTTCTTTATTCCAGATACAAACATTATCAATTAATTTATTAAAGTATTCGCTTGGTGTATTATCGCCCCATCTTCCAAAACTAGTTAATATTGCAGCTGTATTAAAAGTAACATTACTTGAACTTTTACCTGTATAAATACCATCAACATATAATTTTCTCAATCTATTAGAAACGAATACACCAACCACCTGATGCCAGGTTTCGTCAGCTAAATTTTGATTAAAACTTTTTACTCTTTCTTTACCTCCATTTCTTGCAACAATTACAGGTTTATATTTACTGCCATATTTTCTTATACAAATTCCATAATATCTACTTGCATAATTTGGGTCTGCAATGTTAACCAGAACCATTTTTTTATTTCCGGCAGTTGGTCCCGGGGTTTTAAACCATGCACTAAAAGTAAATGGGAAACCTGTAACAATTCCGCCATTGCCATTATTATCAATTTTCACATAATCACTCTCACCATTAAAATCAAGGGCATAATCAGATGATTTTGTTCCTGAAGATTTTAGTTTGGCATTAAAAGAAAATTCGGCATTCTCCTGATCAGCCAGGATATATTTACTTAAAAAGTTATTAGGTGAATATAATCTTAAAGTATCAATGTCATAAGGCAATGAATAAGAATATTCAACTTTGTTGTCTTTAATTGTTTTACAATCTATTTTGTTTCCATCAAGATCGTACAAACATAATAATTGTCCGTTTCCATTACCATTAATATCAACACTAAGATTATTAGCTTGTGATGATGACCAATCAAAACCATCTGGTATTTTTAGGTCTGATACAGTTTTTGCTATTTGACTATTTTCAGTTTTTTGACAAGATGAAATAATCAAAGCAAAAAACACTAAGAGTAAAATAATTTTTTTCATAATATATTTAATTTTTATATTGTTACAAATTTATATTGTTACAAGCCATGAAGGCAAAAAACAGACCAAAAAAATAAAATTCTGTTTATAAGCACATTAAAAGAATTACAAATTTTAAAGATGTCCGTAATTGAAAAATAATTCCCTTTTATAATCATAATTAATACTCGAAAAAATATTCTATTCTGATTTATCATTGATATTGCAAAATAAGAATAGTTTTAATTTTTTTACAAAATTGCTTCGCTCTTGTGAAACATACTTTGCATTTTACAGTTTGAAAGCCAAAAAATAAACTATATTGTAATAATTTTTATATTTTAAAGATTTCGTGCAAAAAATAATTATTCACTACCATAATATTTTAAAAATTGAGTTCTTTCATAAGCAGAATTATATAATTCTTTTTTATATTTCAACTTGCCTCTAAAATCATTAAGTTGTGAAAAATTTTTATCAATCATCCATTTCTCAATAACTTTTATCATTTCCGAAATATATTCAGGACCATATTTATAAATAGCAGAAGCAATTTGAACAGCGGTGGCACCTGCAAGAAGCTGTTTAATAACATCATTACCTGTGTGAACTCCGGTAGTAGCCACAAATTCAGCATCGAATTTCCCTGATAAAATAGCTATCCATCTTAAAGACATAGAAATATCTTTTGATGATGTAAACATATTAGAAGTCCTGATTTTAAAATTATCAATATCAATATCGGGCTGATAAAAACGGTTAAACAATACAAAACTGTCTACATTCCCTGTCCATATTAAAGTTTTAATAAGATGTGCCAAACCTGAAGAATAAAAACTCATTTTTAAAGAGACAGGTATTGATAATTTAGATTTTACTTTTTTAAGAATATTAAAATATTTCTTTTCATAATCAATGCAAGAAATATTTTCATCAACAGGCAAAAAAGAAACATTTATTTCTAATGCATCAGCGCCTGCATTTTCAATTTTTCCGGCAAAATTTGTCCACTCAGTATCAGAAGCACAATTTATACTTGCGATGACAGGAATATCAACATTATTTTTAGCATCAGAAATCAACTTTAAATAATTACTTATTGAGTGCTGTTTTGTATAAGTATTTATATAATCAAAGGCATCGGTATAATCACTGGCACTTGACTTTATTATATGGTATGAATCAATCATTATTTGCTCTTCAAACAATGATTTTAACACAACTGCTGCAGCGTTATTTTCTTCTAATTTTTTAATTTTTTCAACAGAATCTGTTAATCCTGAACTTGCGATAATAATAGGATTCTTTAATTGAAGCCCCATATATTCTGCTGATAAATCAATCATATCATAAATATTTATTATTAATAAAATAATTTTTTACTAAAATACAAAAAAATAGCGATTTTAATAGACCATTACTAAAATTATTTTAAAGTTATTTTAACTAAATACTAATAATTATCATTATAATATATCAGCTCACGCAAAAATTATTAGAATATTAACTTTATCATGCCAAACTTATGTATTTATTCCAACAATGTTTTTAAATAGAGCTTAACAATTTAGATTTCATTCAATTATAAAATAATTTTAAACAAATACACATGAAATATTTGCATTATAATTTTAAACTTATAATTTTGCAAAGAATAATTCTTTTAAATTTTACAAACCATTAAAAAGAGGGACTAATAATGAAAAAAAATGTTATTATTATTGGTGCTGCAGGAAGAGATTTCCACAATTTTAATACTTATTTTCGTGGAAATAAAAATTATAATGTAGCAGCATTTACTGCTGCTCAAATTCCTGATATCGATGGAAGAGCTTATCCTGCTGTTTTAGCTGGAGAAGAGTTATATCCTGAAGGTATCCCAATCTTTGCAGAAAAAGAATTAACAAATCTTATCAAAGAAAAGAATATTGATGATTGTGTATTTGCATACAGCGATGTGCCTTATACACGCTTAATGAACATCAGCTCAATAGTTAATTCTGCTGGTGCTAATTTTATTCTCTTAGGACCTAAAGATACAATGATTAAAAGCACTAAACCTGTCATTGCTGTTGTTGCCACACGAACTGGTTGTGGAAAATCACAAACATCAAGAAAAGTTATTAAAGATCTGATGGCAAAGGGTTTAAAAGTCATTGCTATACGTCATCCTATGCCTTATGGTGATTTGGTAAAACAAGCTGTTCAACGTTTTGCAACTGTTGAAGATCTAAAAAAACAAAATTGTACCATTGAAGAAATGGAAGAATACGAACCTCATATAGTTCGTGGGAATGTAATTTATTCAGGCGTTGATTATGAAGCTATCTTAAGAGCTGCTGAAAACGACCCTGATGGATGTGATGTCATTCTATGGGATGGCGGAAACAATGATTTTCCTTTTTACAAACCTGACCTTACTATCACTGTTGCTGACCCCCACAGACCTGGAGCAGAATTAAATTATTATCCAGGTGAAGTTAACTTAAGAATGGCTAATGTTATTATCATTAATAAAATCGATACTGCAACTCCCGAAGGTGTTCAAACTGTTAGAGAAAGCATTGCTAAAGTTAATCCTAAGGCAATCGTTATTGATAGTGCTTCTCCTATAAGGGTTGATAATCCTGAAATTATTAGAGGCAAAAAAGTATTGGTAATTGAAGATGGACCAACTTTAACTCACGGTGAGATGAAAATTGGCGCAGGTACTGTTGCTGCTCGTAAATATGGTGCTGTCGAAGAAGTTGATCCAAGACCTTATATTGTCGGCAAACTTAGGGAAACTTTTAAAATTTATCCTAATATTGGGAAACTGCTGCCCGCTATGGGATACAGCCATGAACAATTAAAAGACCTTGAGACTACAATAAATAATACAGATTGTGATTCTGTTATCATTGGCACTCCAATTGACCTTAACAGGATTATTAATATTAACAAACCTAATACAAGGGTTTATTATGACCTCGAGGAAATCGGAAAACCCGATTTAACTGATGTTCTTGATGATTTTGTTAAAAAATATAATCTAGTAAAATAATATTTTCTTAAGGCGACTATTGATAGTCGCCTTTTTTTTTAATAACTTCATAATAACATCAATTCTATATTTAATAAACAAATAGTGTTTGATTTTTTGTAATTTTACTTATTAGTCTTAAAAAGGAACATTAATTAGTGTTTGTCCATAATGTCCATTTTCTGCGTTACGCTCGTCAAAAAAA
>CAYNBX010000134.1:0-5428 GCA_964395505.1 uncultured Bacteroidales bacterium
ATATTCCATTATTTTATTTTTTTTAAATTAAACTGCAAATTGTAAATATACTATTTTTGCAAAATAAAAATCTAATTACTTAAAAAAAATAAGGATAAAAATGAAAATTGCCATTGTTGGTGTTACAGGTGTCGTTGGGAAAGTTATGTTAAAGGTTCTTGAGGAAAACAATTTACCTATCTCAGAGTTTATTCCTGTTGCGTCATCAAAATCAGAAGGTAAAGAAATTATTTTTAATAATAAATCATATAAAATAAAAAATATTGAAGAAGCTATCTCAAAGAAACCTAAAATAGCAATTTTTTCAGCAGGGGACTCAACTTCAAAAAAATGGGCTCCTGAATTTGTTAAAGCAGGTTCAACAGTTATTGACAATTCTTCAGCATGGAGAATGGCAGAAAATATCCCTCTTGTGGTTCCTGAGATAAATGCGAAAATACTTACAAATAATGATAAGATAATAGCAAACCCAAACTGTTCGACCATTCAAATGGTTATAGCTCTAGCACCTTTACATAAAAAATATAAAATAAAACGTATTGTTGTTTCAACTTATCAATCAGTAACAGGAACAGGAATTAAAGCTGTTAAGCAGTTAGAAAATGAAAGAAGAGGCATTAAAGGAGAAATGGTTTATCCTTATCCAATAGATTTGAATTTAATTCCTCAAGGTGGAGATTTTTTAGATAATGCTTATACTACAGAAGAAATAAAATTAGTTAATGAGACAAGGAAGATTTTATCAGATTATTCTATCAGGATTACAGCGACAGTTGTGCGGGTTCCTGTTTATGGTGGGCACTCAGAATCAGTGAATGTTGAGTTTAAAAATGATTTTAAAATAAATCAAATTAGAAATATTTTATCTGCAGCAAAAGGAATTATTTTACAAGATGATATTAAAAATTTGATTTATCCAATGCCCAGGTATGCTAAAGATAAAGATGAGGTTTTTGTAGGTCGTTTAAGGAGAGACGAATCTAATCCTAAGACATTAAATATGTGGATCGTGTCTGATAATCTAAGGAAAGGAGCAGCTACTAACGCAATTCAAATTGCTGAATATTTAATTGAAAAAAAATTAGTTTAATTAAAAATTCAAAAGCAAAAACTGTGAAAATTTATAGAGACATTAATGATTTTAAAAATATTGACCATCCTGTTGTAACTATAGGTACTTTTGATGGCGTTCATATAGGACATAAAAAAATTATAAAGAGATTAATTGATATTGCAAAAAAAGAGCATGGACAAACTGTAATTATTACTTTTTATCCACATCCTCGTACAGTACTGCGTCTTGATGAAATGGATTTAAAATTTATAAACACACAAAAAGAAAAAATAAAAATTTTTGAAAAAGCGGGTATTGACAATCTTGTAATTTATCCCTTTACAAAGGAATTCTCAAAAATGAATGCAGATGATTTTGTAAAAAACATTTTAATTGATAAAATTCATACGAAAAAATTAGTGATTGGATATGATCATAGATTTGGAAATCAAAGAAAAGGTAATATTAAACGCTTATTTGAATTAAGCCATATTTATAATTTTGAAGTGGAAGAAATACCTGAACAAGATATAAAAAATATTGCTGTAAGTTCTACAAAAATAAGAAAGGCTTTAAGAACAAAAGATATAAAACAAGCTAATGTTTTTTTGGGTTATGAATATTCTTTATCAGGAATAGTAGTTCATGGCAATAAAATTGGAAGAACTATAGGTTATCCTACTGCAAATATTGAAGTTGATGATAAAAATAAATTAATACCTGCTAATGGGGTTTATTCTGTTAAAGTTGAATGGAAAGGGAAATTATACAAAGGTATGTGTAATATTGGTGTTAGACCTACTATTGACCATGGGAAACTGACAATTGAAGCTAATATTTTTGATTTTGACAAAGATATTTATGGAGATATTTTGACTATCTATTTTGTTGATTATATTAGAGATGAAAGAAGGTTTGTGGATCTTGATTCATTAAAAAATCAATTAGCTTATGATAAACAAAGAATTTTGAGAATGTTTGAAAAACTTAAAAGCTAATTCAATTGGACCTTTCAACGATTAAGCCAATTTCTTTAATCCCGGGGGTTTCTAATTTGGGGATAAGATTTTCAATCTCGAATTTACAAATGCCTTTTCTTGAAAAATGAAATCCTGTTTTAAGAAGAAAACGAATATTCCATATTTTGTCTATTTTTTTGGCTTTAATAACCCCTTTCTTATTTCGAAGTTTAAATTTATATTCTTTCATTCTTTCTTCCCCTGATGGAGTTTTGATTGTTAAATATATATAAATATATTGATAAGTATACTGTTTTGTGTATTTAACTGAAAGAAATATATTGTAATTATGTTTAGTGTTTTCAATAGGTAACTTAAAGTAAAGTTTTTCAAATCTATTCCATGAATTATTTTTAAATTCATAATAATTTTCATAAATTTTACTTGGTTTACATGATAACATAAATATAACTGCTATGAGAATAATAATATGTATTTTTTTTATATTCATTAATTTAATTTAAGTAATTCAAAGATGAAGTAAAAAATAATAAAATACAAATAATTACTAAACTCATTTTTACAAACTATTACATATTAATATTTTAGATAAATAATTTTAAAATTATTATCATTAATTTTGATTAGTGAAACACTAAAAAAGATAAAGCAGAAAAAAATAATAATTTGAAAGGTATTATTTTTTTTCTGTTTTTTCTTTTTCGTCATTATCATCATCACCTTTCATACCTTCTTTAAAATTTTTAACACCTTTACCGAGGCCTTTCATTAGTTCGGGAATTTTTTTGCCGCCAAACAATAAAAGAACAATTAATAAAATAAGAAGTATTTCTTGATAACCAAACATTAATATTATTAATGGAATCATGGAATTAATATATTTATTAATTAATATTATTAAATATCATTTACTATTACAAACATACAAATAAATAATAAAACATTAAAATGAATTTAATTAAAATCGGTTTTATTTTTTAATCAGCCAATAAGAAGGATTTAATAGTTTTTTACCCTTCCATATCTCAAAATGAAGTTCAGTTTTAGATTCCTCCGTATTAGTATAAATAATTCCTATCTTTTGTTTTGTATTGACTTTATCACCTCTTTTAACGAAAACTTTGTAAAGATTAGAATAAACAGTTAAATATCCACCGTGTCGTATAATAACAACTTTATTATAATTTGGGATAGAAATAACACGAGAAACTGTACCATTAAATATTACTCTTGCATAAGCTCCTTTATTTGTAATTATGTCAATGCCATTATTTTTAATTTTAACATATTTTAAAACAGGATGCTTGTGTTCACCAAAGGTGTTAGAGACAATGCCTCTTTCTGTAGGCCAGGGGAGCTTGCCCTTGTTTGAAAAAAAAGATTTAGATAAAACAGCTTCTTCTGGGGTAAGGGCAAAGTTTTTTGAACTTGGTTTTTTGGAAGCTATATTAGATTTTCTTATCTCTTCTGCAATAATTTTTTCTATTTCTTTTTGTAATTTTCTTGCTTTCCTTTCTTTTTGTTTTAAAGTTTTTAGAAGTTTTTTTTCTTTTTGAGAAAGTTTTCTAATTGTATTATTTTTTGCTTGCTTTTCTTTTGTAAGCTGTCTTTTTTCTTTTTCTTTTATTTGCAAAAGGCTTAATTTCTTGTTTTTCTGCTTTTTAAGTAATTTGTTTTTATTATCTATTTCTTCTTGGGTCCTTTTTATGTTTTCAACTTGTTTTTTTCTATATTCGCTATATTCATGGAAATACCTTATTCTTTGATAAGCCTGATTAAAATCTTCTGATGAGAATATAAACATTAAATAATTTTCAGAATTTTTATTTTTATATGCTGAGTATATCATCTTTGCATATTCTTTTTTCAAATCATTTAATTCATTTGTAAGTTTTTTAATTGTTTTTTTATTGTAAGTAATCTGAAAGTTAAGGTAGTATATTTCGGCATTTATTGTTTTAATTAGTTCTTCTCTTTTGCTAATTTGATTTTTTAAAATTATTAGTTTGTTAATAGTTACTCGTTTATTCTTTTTAGTTTCTGTGAGTAATTTGTTTGTATATTTAATTTCATTTTCTATTTTCTTTTTATTTTGCTGCAGTTTGGTTTTTTCATTTTGACAGGAAGCAGGTTTAACTAAAAAGATAATAAGCAAAAGCAAATAAATTGCAATTTTTAATGGTTTAAATATTTTAGTTAAGCTAATTCTCATATTTTGTTTTAACAGTTCTTTATCCTAATTTATTATTGAATTTGAATATATTTCTTTGGTATTCTAAAAGGAAATTTCTGCGGTTTATTTATTGTAATTTTTGAATAATTAATTTTAATGTTAATTTTGTCTTTAGCAGTCATTACTATGAATTCTTGATGAAAAGGGAATAGTTTTTTACCTATTAATTTTAAATTTGAATATTTTGCTTCAATTTTTCTGTTTTTTCGTTTTGAAATTTCTTTGAGTAATACTCTAGTAATTTTAAAGTTATAAGGATTAAGCCAAATATTTTCAATAGGAATGGCGTTTCTACTTTCGTTTTGTTCTACATATTTTTTAAGTTTTAGCCTATTAGCTGTTGATAAACAGTATTCCTTTTTATCTAAGGTTGCCTTAAAATTTCCATCCTCATAATATTTAAAATCATTACCTAAAATAAATGATTGAATCATATCAAAGTCTAATATATTATTTACATATTTATTAATAAGAAGAGAATCACCAATAAAATAAGTTTTATTAACCCTGTTTAAAAATTTAAAATAATTATTAGTTAATATAATTCGAGCAACCTCAATACCTAAAATTGGAGAAAAAGAGATCCAGATAACACTGTCTCTTTTCATTCTAATTTGACCTTTAATAAAATTCTCTTCATTTTTATTTTCATAATCTAAGCTGAATTTAGCAGAAAGCCAATTAAATTCAAATTCATTATTTTTTAATTGTTTAAATAAATAATAAGCCCCTTCCTCTTTTATAGGTTTTTTAATTGCTTTTCGTGTTGTAGTGCACGAAAATAATATTAAAAGAAAAAAGGAAAAAAATACAACCTTAAATATTAATGATTTTAAATGTATAATATTCATATTATTGGTTATAAAAAACTCAAAATATTAAAGCAACAAATATTTAATAAAAATTTAAATAAAATATTATTAATTAAAATAAGGAAATTTTAAATTTAAAAAGTCTATGACAAAAAAACTTAATTAGTAACAAAACAAATATTAAAATTATTACAAGAAAATAAAACAGAGTTCAATAATTGTATTTTATATTAATTAGTATTTGTCCATAATGTCCGATTTCTTTATTTCGGCAAGCTCAATACAAGCTGTTATGCTCGTCTTTAAAACAGTCATTTACAAAAGACGTCATTCTGAATCAAACACCGAC
>CAYNBX010000135.1:0-5395 GCA_964395505.1 uncultured Bacteroidales bacterium
ACGCATCAGACTTTTTCAAAAAGCCCTAAATAATATTATTTATAAATCAAATCAAGATAAATAGGCAGATGGTCGCTGTATCCACCAACATATTTAGGGCCTAAATATGTCCTAAATAATCTTTGCCCAAAATATTTTGTATCTTCTTCCAATAAAAAATTAGCTTTAAAAATTTGAGCTTTATGAGGGCTTACTTGTAATCCTTGTTTGCGTTTTAAAAGGGCGGTTGAAACAATAAACTGATCAAAGATATTCCAATTTCCTTTATATTTAAGAGTGCCTTTGTTAAAATTATTCTTTTTTTCATACATCAAGTTAAATAAATCTTTCAACTTAAGATTTGATGTATCATGTTTTGCATCAAGAGTCTTAGTTATACTTTCGTCAGTAGGGTCATCGTTAAAATCTCCCATGATGACAATATTAGACCACGGATTTATTGCTAAAAGGGAATCAACATATTTTCGCAGAACAGATGCAGCAAATTTTCTTTTTGGTATTGTTGCCATATAACCCCCAAAGCGTGAAGGCCAGTGATTTACAAATATGTTTAATGTATCTTTATCCAATAGTAATCCTTTTACATATAAAATATCTCTGGTTTTTGAATTGCTGTTAAAAGGAAAATTTATTTGAATTGGCTTATAAAATAAAGGTTTAAATTTTTTGGGTCTGTAAAGCAGAGCTACGTCAATTCCTCGTCTGTCAGGCGACTCATAATGAATTATCTTATAATTGAACTTTGAAAGAGGAGTTTTGTAAATCAATTGATTTAATACAAATTGATTTTCTATTTCACATAAGCCTATTATGCCTGGCGGCTCCCATCCACCAATGCTTATTAAAGTTTTGTATGTATGAAATAATTTGGTGTAAAATTTAGTATTATTCCATGATTTCAAGCCTGTTGGAGTGAACTCATCATCATTTTTTGTGCTGTCGTTATAAATGTCAAAAAAATTTTCGCAGTTGTAAAAAACTAATCTGATACCATTATTATTGCGAGCTTCTTCATAAAAATTATCATAAGGTTTGAATGATGTTTTATTGTTTAAATTATTACGTTTTTGGGAATTAACAAATAAGAAAAGATGGGAAAATAATATAAAAGTAAAAATGTTTTTGAAATTTTTCATTAAGGAGTATTTTTGTAATTTTAATCAAAAATATAAAATTATATTTGAAAAAAAATAATTTATGCAAAATATAGGTAAAATAATTTTAGTAATAGGAATTATTTTAGTAATTGTTGGACTTGTTATCTGGTTTTTTGGCAGTAAATTTGGTTGGTTTGGTAATCTACCTGGTGATATTAGAATCAAAAGAGAAAATTTTCAATTTTATATGCCAATAGCCAGTATGATATTAATAAGTGTAATTATAACTATTATTTTGTGGCTCATAAGAAAATTTTTTTTATAATATTTTTTTGTTTAAGGAATTCATTAATAAATGTATTTATTATTTAATCTGTAAGAAAATTTTATTAAAATATTATAAAAATCTTCCGTCATCTTTAGATTTTTGCAATTTATAATCATTTTTTTCTACCCAACCTATTTTCTTAACCTCTCTTTGGTCAAACTTAGGTACATAAGGTTTGATATCAAGAAGAGGCGTATTATTAACAATGTCAACGTCTTTTATATAAAGTATATTTTTCTTTACTTTAACAAGTTTAACTATTGATAAGCCGATAGAATTAGGTCTGTTTGGTGCTCTTGTTGCAAAAATTCCGTGTGCGTTATCATCCATAAAAGGTTTAACAATTAGTTGTGATTTATTATGAATCAGGTGGAAACTATAAATTAAAATAATATATGAAAATCCATCAATATCCTTTAGGCCATCCACGAATTCTGAAAAAATCTCAACAGTGCCTTCAATATCTTTTGCAGCAGTTGGTTGTATAGGTGTGCCTTTAGGTCCTTTAAAAGGTGAGTGAATAACACCTATGGGTTTATATTTTATCATTAGAATATTAATTTTTTATTTCAATCCTGATAAAAACGCAATCAGGATAACTGATTTATAAAACAAGTATAACGCAGTTATTGGCGTTATCTTGCAAAAAAACTAATTATTTAATATTAAGCAATTGTTTAAACTCTTCAATACAGATATTTGAAACAAATATTGTTTTTTGATAATTTTTATTTGCTTTAAATACAGAAACATCTTTGCCAAATTTATTTTCTAGAAATTTTATTAGTTCTTTAGTTGCCTTGCCTTTAACAGCTGCATTTATCACAGAAATTACTATCCCTTTTTTCTTACTTATTTTTATACTTTGATTTTTGGAATTAGGTTTTACGATAATATCGAAAAGTAAACCCTCATTATATTCTTTTAAATTAGCAAACATAAATCAAATAAATATTAAAGAGATAAGAAGATTATTTATGATAAATCATATTTTGTGGGATGTACTGGAATCGAACCGGTGACCTCATGCCTGTGAAGCATGCGCTCTAAACCAACTGAGCTAACATCCCTTTTTGAGAGCAAAAATAATAATTAATAATAAGATATTATGTCTTTCAAGCGAAATTATATTTTACAGCATAAAGTATCGAATTGCTCAGGTCAAAGCATGAAACCCTGATATGTTACTACTTGAATTTATAGAATGCAGTGATGCTAAATTTGCAGACATTGAATAATAATCAGTAAAATTAATGCATGCCCCGATTTTCTTAAAGAATTTTCCTGCTTTATTGAGGAAGATAGTTTCTGAAATCAAATCCTCCGGATTTTAAAAATCTGAAGGATTTTTGGAAAGAGAATAATAAATTAAATATCGAACACTGATTAACTCTATGAAAGTGTGTACTGAAATTAGGGGTAGTTTATCCTATCCATAACAAAAATAATTGTCATAAACAAAAATGATTAATATCTTTGTGAAAATTTTAAAGGTGATTTTTTACTGGATGTTGAAATATAAATTAGTTAGAAGTAATATACAAGCCTAATTAGATGGAAGAAATTTTGATTGATTTAACATAAACAAGAGGATTATTGTGTAATAAAATTGCTCCCTAGTACTCGGCACTAATTTCCAATTTCCACATCATAAGTTTTAAAAATGAAAATGACTAAATATTAATACAATAAAAAATTTAAAAACATGAAAAAATATTTATTTACTTTGTTATTAATCAGTGTTTTTACCCTCAATTTTAATGGTAAAACAGTTGCACAATCTTCTAAAAAAGATGTAACTCTTGAAGATATTTGTAAAAAACACACTTTTTATCCTCATTCTGTTTATGGTTTGCGTTCAATGAATGATGGAGAGCATTATACAACTCTTGAAGAAAGAAATACAAAAATTGTAGAGTACAGTTATAAAACAGGTGATATTGTAAAAACTATTTTAAATCTTGCAGTTTTGGATACATCAAAATTAAAATATACAGTAGATTATACATTTAGCAATGATGAATCTAAAATTTTGCTTTATACAAACAGAAAGCGTATTTATCGCAGGTCATTTACAGCAAATTATTTCATTTGGGATAGTAAGACTAATACAATAACTTCTTTATCAGATAAAAAGAAACAGCAATTAGCCTCATTCTCGCCTGATGGTAATAAAATTGCTTTTGTACAAAAAAATAATATTTTTATCAAAGACCTTATTACAGGCACAGAAACTCAAATCACAAAGGATGGGAAATTTAATTTTATAATAAATGGAGCACCTGATTGGGTTTATGAAGAAGAATTTGAGTTTAATAGGGCTTTTGCATGGTCTCCTGATAGTAAAAACTTAGCATATATGAAATTTGATGAAAGTAAAGTCAAAATGTTCAATATGACGATTTTTGAAGGTTCTCATCCTGAGCATAAAGAAAATGCATTATATCCTGAAAATTATGCCTTTAAGTATCCTAAAGCAGGTGAAGATAATTCTGTTGTAAGTGTTAATGTTTATAATTTGAATACAGGAAAAACAAAAACAATGGATGTTGGTACTGAAAAAGATCAATATATTCCAAGAATAAAATGGACAAATATGCCTGATAAATTAGCCATACTTCGTTTAAATCGCTTACAAAATAAACTTGAAATCCTTATTGCTAACCCAAATACCGGAAAATCTAAAATCATTTATACTGATAAAAACAAATATTATGTTGATGAAGTTAATTTTGATGCATTAACTTTTTTGAAAGATAATAAACATTTTGTTGTTCTTAATGAGCAAGATGGATGGAATCATCTTTATTTGTATGATATGAGAGGAAAATTAGTCCGTAAACTTACAAAAGGCAATTGGGATATTACTAATTATTTAGGTTATGATAATCATAAAAAAATATTTTATTATATTGCTGCTGAAACCTCTCCATTAGTAAGAGATGTGTATTTTGTTAAATTAAATGGAAAATATCAAAGGAAACTTTCTAAACAAGATGGTTCTAACAAAGCAGAATTTAGTAAAAATTATAAATATTATATTAATTACTTTTCAAATATGAATACACCAACTTATGTTACTCTGAATAATGCAAAGGGGAAATTAATACGTGTTTTAGAGGATAATAAAGCTCTTAAAGATACGCTTAAATATTATAAATATGGCAGAAAAGAATTTTTTACATTTATAACTTCACAAGGAGTAAAACTTAATGGATGGATACTTAAACCTGCTGATTTTGACTCTACTAAACAATATCCTTTATTTATGACACAATATAGTGGACCAAATTCTCAATCAGTTTTAGACCGTTGGGAATTTGGCTGGAATCAGGTGTTATCTGACAAAGGCTATATTATTGCCTGTGTTGATGGCAGAGGAACAGGTGCAAGAGGTGAAGAATTTAGAAAAATGACTTATTTACAATTAGGCAAATATGAAACCATAGACCAAATAGAGGCTGCAAGATATTTAGCTTCTTTACCTTATGTTGATGCTTCAAGAATAGGAATCTGGGGATGGAGCTATGGTGGCTTTATGTCATTATTATGTATGGAAAAAGGCAATGATGTTTTTAAAGCTGGCATTGCTGTTGCACCTGTTACTAATTGGCGTTATTATGATAATATTTATACAGAAAGATTTATGCGAAAACCACAAGAAAACCCAAAAGGTTATGATGATAATTCTCCTCTTTATTTTGCAGATAAATTAAAAGGGAAATTATTGATTTGTCATGGAACTGCTGACGATAATGTTCATTTTCAGAACACAATAGAATTTGCAGAAAAGCTTGTACAGGCAAACAAGCAGTTTGAGATGCAAATTTATAATAACAGAAATCACAGCATTTACGGTGGCAATACACGACTTCATCTTTTTACAAAGATGACGAATTTTATTCTGGAGAATTTGTGATAGAATATCGCTAATGTAACCGTTGAATTCTTTTAAACCGAAAAATTTGTT
>CAYNBX010000136.1:0-5382 GCA_964395505.1 uncultured Bacteroidales bacterium
ACATTATGGACAAACACTAACTAATATTCGTCATTGAAGCATAATTTTCTTTCCATGCTCCATAATCGCCAATAACTGTAACTTTTTGTAAATCCTCCTGATATATAAAATGAACCAAAGTATCATCTTCAATGGTTGGAAAATGACAATTTGATTTCATAAAACTATCAACAACAGTCTGATGATCTGGTATTTTCATTGAATTTAATCTGAAAATAAAATCCTTAAAATTTTGTGCATTAAAATTTGACATAACCAGCAATGCACTTGAAATAATAACAAAAATAATACGTTTCATAAGAAATATTATATTATTATGTCTATTACAACAAATTTAACAAATCAAATAATATTAAATTTACATTTTTAATTTTATAAATGATTTTATGCCCGAATTAATTGATACATCTATAAAAAAAGAAACAGCAATACTTATAGGTTTAATCACAAAAAAACAAGATAAAGAGAAGATAAAAGATTATTTAGAAGAATTGGCTTTTTTAATAGATACAGCTGGCGGAATTCCCATTAAAAGATTTGTTCAAAAATTAGACATACCAGATTCCAAAACTTTTGTAGGAGTAGGAAAATTATACGAAATAAGAGAATATGTAAAAGCTGAGAATATTGATATAGCTGTGTTTGACGATGAATTAAGCCCTTCACAAATTAGAAATATTGAAAAAGTTCTTGAATGCAAAATATTAGATCGCAGCCATTTAATTTTAGATATATTTGCAAAAAGAGCAAGAACAGCTCATGCTAAAACTCAGGTTGAACTTGCTCAATATCAATATCTTTTACCAAGACTTACAGGGATGTGGACACATCTTTCAAAACAAAAAGGCGGTATTGGGTTAAAAGGACCTGGAGAAACTGAAATAGAAACTGATAGACGCATAATACGTAATAAAATTTCATTATTAAAAAAGAAACTTGTTCTTATTGATAAGCAAAAAACAACCCAGAGAAAAAATAGACAAGGTTTAGTACGCGTTTCATTGATTGGTTATACAAATGTTGGGAAATCAACTATTATGAATTTACTAAGCAAGTCCAATATTCTTGCTGAGGATAAACTTTTTGCAACTTTAGATACAACCGTTAGAAAAATAACAATAGAAAATTTACCGTTTTTGTTATCAGATACAGTTGGATTTATTCGTAAATTACCACATCATCTTATTGAATCTTTTAAATCAACTCTTGATGAAGTGAGAGAAGCGGATATTTTGCTCCATGTAGTTGATATTTCACACCCTGATTTTGAAGAACAAATAGATATTGTAAAACAAACACTTACAGATATTAATGCTATTGATAAACCTATGATAATGATTTTTAATAAAATCGATGCTTATACTTTTATTGAAAAAGAAGATGATGATTTAAGTCCGGTTACTAAAAAAAATTACAGCCTTGAAGATCTTAAAAAAACCTGGATGGCAAAATCTAATAAGCCATCATTGTTTATATCAGCAAAATATAAACAAAACATAGAAGAATTAAGGGAAGCTCTATACAATGAAGTAAATAAAATTCATTGCAAAATTTATCCTTACAATAATTATCTTTATTAAAACTTTTCTTAAATGAAAAAATACCAACTTTATTTACTTTCCTCATTAACAGGTATATTGTTGTACTTAGGAATGCCTGTAAAAGGCTTTCCTGTTATATTGTTCTTTGCTTTTGTCCCCTTGTTATTCGTAGAAAATTATTTATATAAGAACAAAAACAAATACAATAAGTTTAGCATCTTTACTTACTCTTTCGTTGCTTTTCTTATATGGAATGTATTAACTACCTGGTGGATTTATAATTCAACAGCTTTCGGAGCTGTGATGGCTTTTATTTTTAATTCTCTTTTTATGGCTGTTGTTTTTACTATCTATCATATAAGTAGAAGAAATTTAAATAATAATAAATACAGTCAGTTTATTTTAATATTTTACTGGATAAGCTTTGAGTATCTGCATCTTCACTGGGATTTGTCGTGGCCCTGGTTAAATTTAGGAAATGCTTTCGCAACTTATACAAAATGGGTGCAATGGTATGAATATACAGGAACTTTCGGAGGGACATTATGGATTTTACTTGTAAACATATTTATTTTTCAATTAATATCAAATATACTAAATAATAAAAGACAAATAAAAAAAATTATCTTTTTATTGATTACAGTCTGTATATGCATCTTATTACCAATTATCATCTCTTTTCATATTTACAACAATTATCGTGAAAAGGGAAAATCAGTGAGCATTGTCATTGTTCAACCAAATATTGATCCTTATAATGAAAAATTTATTGAGCCTTCGAGAATTCAGATAAACAAAATGTTAAATCTGGCAAGAACTAAAACTGACAGCTCAACTGACTTTGTTGTTTTTCCTGAGAGTGCTATACAGGAAAACATCTGGGAACGTCATCTTAATAATTCTTTTAGTATTGACAGTTTAAGGAGATTCATAAAAAAATATCCTCATTTAAACATTGTAATTGGTGCTTCATCATTCAAAATGTTCTTAAAAGGTGAAAAATTATCTGCTACTGCAAGAAAGTTTTCTAACGTAAATCAATGGTATGATGCTTATAATACTGCTTTATTAATTGATTCAACAAAAAATATTCAAATATATCATAAATCAAAGTTAGTGCCTGGAGTTGAAAAAATGCCTTTCCCAAATATACTAAAGCCTCTTGATAAATATGCAATTGACCTCGGAGGTATAACCGGAAGCCTTGGGATAAGCAAAAACAGGGAACCTTTTATATCACAAATAGATTCCTTGAAAATTGCACCGGCTATTTGTTATGAATCTGCTTATGGAGAATTTATGACAAAATATATAAGAAATGGTGCAAATCTGATATTTGTTATTACAAATGATGGCTGGTGGGGTAATACACAAGGATATAAACAGCATTTCGTATTATCGATTTTAAGAGCTGTTGAAACAAGAAGAAGCATTGTACACTGTGCCAACACAGGCATTTCTGCTTTTATCAATCAAAGAGGGGATGTGTTTCAGAAAACAACTTACTGGAAACCAGCAGTTATTAAAAAAAATATAAAAGCAAATTCTCAACTTACTTTCTATGTTGTTTATGGAGATTATATTGCTAAAATATCTGCTTTTATCGCAGCTTTGTTTTTTATAATAAGTATCATTAATAGAATATTAAACAGAAAGAATTCATTAATCAAGTCAAATAACTAAATATTTTAATTTTATTAACATATAAAACATTATTTAAAATGAAAACAAATTATCTTAAAGTAATCTTACTAAGTCTGACATTTGTAGTCTTTACATTTCTAAATCAAGCTTTTTCACAGGAAGACAGAAGTGATTGGCAAGATGGGTATCCTGATGGATGTACAAGTATAACAGTTGGCAGAAAAGCATCTGCTGATGGATGTGTAACAACATCTCACACATGCGACAGCCATAGAAACAGATCATTTATGAATATCATACCTGCTAAAGACCATAAAGCAGGAGAAATGGAATCTGTTTACAAAAGAGTTAGTTGCGACACTTTTGCAATGCCAACTTATATGTATAAAAAAGTTGGTGAAATACCACAGGTAAAACATACTTACGGCTTTATTAATACTTCTTATCCTTGTATGAATGATCATCAGCTTGCTGTTGGAGAATCTACTTTTGGCGGCAGGGAGATTTTACATTCACATAAGGGATTAATTGATTGTCCTTTTCTTGTTAAATTAATGCTTGAAAGAAATACGACAGCAAGAGATGCCATAAAAATGGCTGATGAATTGACAAAAAAATACGGATACTGCGACGAAGGAGAATGCCTTACTATTGCTGATAAAGAAGAAGTATGGCATTTTGAGATTTTAGGACCCGGCAAAGGGAAAATAGGTGCAGTATGGGCTGCTGAACGCGTTCCTGATGACCACGTCGGAGTGAATGCAAATGCAAGTACAATAAAGGAAATAGACTTAAACAAGCCTGATTATTTTATGGCTTCTGAAAACATTTTTAACCTTGCAAAAGACAGCGGCTGGTGGAAACCTGATAAAGAAACTTTCAGATTTTGTTATGCTTACGCCCCCCGAAGTCGTACTTCTTTCGCTTCCAGAAGAAGAGAATGGAGAGTCTTTGATTTACTTGCCCCCTCTTTGAAATTAGACCCTAATGCAGAAAATTATCCTTTCTCTGTTAAACCTGATAAACCTGTTTCTTTAACAAAATTAGTT
The DNA here is from genome assembly GCA_964395505.1 of uncultured Bacteroidales bacterium. Taxonomy (GTDB): domain Bacteria; phylum Bacteroidota; class Bacteroidia; order Bacteroidales; family AUK083; genus AUK083. The sequence continues at coordinate 4,235 of CAYNBX010000136.1, forward strand.
TCAATATTTAAAGATTATTTTGAAGGCACTCCCTTTAATTTTATAAAAAATATAACAGTTACAGATAAAAATGGGAAGACTGTTATTTCTCCATTAGCCAATCCTTTTATGCCTTATGATATGAATAAAGTATTTAAGATAAACGGAGGATGGGGATGGAGAGGAGAGAGAACTATTGCACGCTGGTATACTATGTATGCAACTATAACTCAGTCACGAAGCTGGCTGCCTGATGAAATTGGAGGCGTTGTATGGTTAGATTTAGATAATGTTGCTACTTCTATTTATATTCCTGTCTATTGCAGTGTTACCGACCTGCCGGAATCATATAAAACTCCTGGTCGCAGAAATGGATATACAAGAAAATCAGCCTGGTGGGCTTTTAACAGGTTAAGCACTATTGCTGCTCATAGATGGGGCGATATGCGCCACGACGTGGATGCTGTTTGGAACCCTATGCAAAAAGAAATGTTTGATAAACAAAAACAAATTGAAACACAGGCTCTTAATCTTTATAAAACAAATAAACATAGAAAAACTATAAAATTTCTTAGCAAATATACAAATGACTGTGGAAACAAAGTCGTTAAAAGAGCATGGAAACTGGGAGATTTTCTGTGGACAAAATATGATGAGAAATTCTGATTAATATAGCATAATTTTTATGATTTTTTGTAAGTCATATTTAACCCGCTTTATTCTTCTGTTTGTAAAAAAATAAATAAAAAAACCCGATTTCATATCGGGTTTTTTTTATAAAAATAGAAATATAATATTCTATTTCATAAATAATAATTTTCTAGTTGAAATATAATTTCCTATTTTTAATTTATAGAGATGAACTCCTTTTGAAACATTTATTCCATTATCATTTTCTCCATTCCAGATAACAATATGAACTCCGGCATTAGTAGCACCATTAACAAAAGTTTTTATTTCCTTGCCATATTAATATTATAAATATTAAGAGTTACATTAGAATTTCTATAAAGATTATAAGTTTTAGTTGTTTGTTTGACAATGCCTGAATAACGTTGACCGCCTTTAAGGTTTTTTTAATGAAACTTTATTTATTTGTTATTAACCCTTAGTAGAATTATGAATTTACTATAATATTTAATCTTATTATCTTATTTAGTGTCCGTCCA
>CAYNBX010000137.1:0-5380 GCA_964395505.1 uncultured Bacteroidales bacterium
TAGCTTAATTTTTTTACTATTATAATATTTACAAAAATATATAAAATTAAATAATTATACAAATAAATTATAATATTATTCAAATATTCTGCTGTCGTCTAAATTCATAACAAGTAATTGCTGCAGCAAGAGAAGCATTTAATGATTCAGCTTTTTGCTTAATATTGCCTTTTGATGTAAATGATGGTATCAAAATTTTTTGATTAATAAAAGGCGTAATTTTTTTATTAATTCCTCTAGATTCATTACCAATAATAATAATTCCATTTTTATAAAGTTTTTTTGAATTTATCCTTTCTCCATCAAGGGAAGTCCCATATATTTTAACTTTATTTTTAATTTTTTTAAGAAATGTATATAAGTCTGTATAATAAACATTAACTCTTGTTATTGAGCCCATTGTTGATTGAACTACTTTTGGATTGTAAATATCCACACACCCTCTTGAACAAATAATATTATTCATGCCAAACCAATCAGATGTTCTTATTATTGTGCCTAAATTCCCTGGATTTTTTATTTCATCTAACATCAAAATTAATTGAGAATAAATCAGGCTAATATCAAATGTTCGATCTGGAATTTTTATAATAGATAGAACATTGTTTGGAGTTTTTAAATTGCTAATTTTTTGTAATTCTTTTTCAGAAATTGAAAAGATATTGATTTTATGATTATTAATATAAGATTTATTTTTATCAAACCATTGTTGTGTTGCATAAATATATTTAACATCAAAAGAGCTGTTTAAGATATCCAATACGAGTGTTGAACCTTCGGCAATAAATTCCTGATGAATTTTTCTGTATTTTGAAAAATTAAGAGATTTAATATGTTTTATTTGATTCTTTGATAACATTTTAAAAAAAGTAAAACCTATCCATTTTAATGAATAGGTTTCAAAATTAATCAATTATATAATAAAAGTCAATAAAAAAATTATTCGGCAAATACTTCAAAATTAATATTGACTTTAATATCCTTATGAAGATTTATCGCTGCTGTGTATTTTCCAATTTTTTTAATTGCATCACCATTTAGTTCAATCAATTTTCTATCGATATCATAATTAAACTGTTTTTTTATTGCTTCTGCAATTTGTAAAGCATTAACAGAGCCAAATATTTTACCTGATTCTGCAGCTTTAGCTCCAATTTTAACAGTAATATTTTCAAGAGCTTTAGCTAGTGCTTCAGCTTCTTTTTTGATTTTTTCCTCTTTAAAAGCTTTTTGTTTGATATTTTCAGCAAGGACTTTTTTATTGGCATCAGTTGCTAAAATCACAAAACCCTTAGGAATAAGATAATTTCTTGCATAACCATCTTTTACAGTTATTATGTCATTTACATATCCCAGATTATGAATATCTTTTTTTAAAATTACTTTCATTTTTTCACCTCTTTATTTTAATAAATCTGCAACATAAGGTAATAAAGCTAATTGCCTTGCTCTTTTAATTGCTTTAGCTACTTTCTTTTGATATTTTGTTGAAGTACCGGTAATTCTTCTTGGTAATATTTTCCCTTGTTCGTTCAGAAATTTCATAAGAAAGTTAGCATCTTTATAATCAATATATTTAATACCACTTTTTTTAAAACGACAGTATTTTTTCTTTTTAATATCTACATTTATAGGTGTTAAATATTTTATTTGTGAACCTGATTGTGTGAGTGTATTCATTTTATAATTATTTCTTAGTTTCAAAAATGTTTTAATCTTGTTTTTCTTGTTCTATTTTTTTTTCTTTGTTACGTTTTTTTTCATTATAAGCAATAGCATGTTTATCCAAAGCTACGGTTAGGAAACGTATAATACGTTCATCTCTTTTATACGCTATTTCTAATTTTGCAATAACATCACCTTCAGCTTTAAATTCTATCAAATAATAAAAACCTGTTGTTTTTTTATTAATTGGGTAAGCTAATTTACGAAGCCCCCAATTATCTTCGAAAATTATTTCAGCACTTTTATCTATTAAAAAATTCCGGAATTTTTTTATCGTTTCCTTCATCTGATCTTCAGACAAAACGGGAGTCATAACGAAAACGGTTTCATACTGTTTTAACATTTATTATAATTTTATTAATAATTAAAATTTATTATTACTGTTTAAAAAACGGTGTGCAAAAATAGAAATAATTTTTAAATATTCAATAAATAACTAATAAACATTTGTTAATATAAAATAAAATTTTATGCTATACCTTATTCTTTGCTTTTATCATATCATTACAAATAAATTCAGCAGCTTTCCCATTGCCAAAGATTGAGGGAAAAGAAATCAATTTTACTTTTTTAAAATATTTATAAGCTTTTAATATTTTATTTTCATCTGCATTTGTTAGAATAGCTGCTTTATTTTCAACAATTTCTTTCCATTCAGTTTCTGGACGCAATATTATACCAGGCTTTTTAAAGAAAAATGCTTCTTTTTGAACGCCTCCTGAATCAGTTATGATAATTTTTGAATTTTTCTCAAGTACAATCATATCAAAAAAAGATACTGGTTGAATAATTTTTAATAAAGGGTTTTGTTTAATTGATTTATAAACTTTATCTGATAAGTTCTCGGATAATATTTTTGAAGTCCTTGGATGTAAAGGTAATATGATTTTAATATTATCAATTAAGCTAATTTTATTTAAAGCTTTAAATATTGCATTTAAGCGTTCGGGATTATCTGTATTATTATCTCTGTGTATAGTAACTGTGATAAAATTGTTAGTATGGATTTGCATATCTTGCATAATTGTTGATTTCTTTTCTGCTATTTCAGAAAAAAATATGCTATTATCATACATCACATCACCGCAATGACAAATGCAAGGATTGTCAATAGTGAAAGGAGGTTTATTATTATGTTTAAATCCTTCAGCAATTAAATTATTATATCCTGTCAAAGTTGGGGTGTAAAGAAATGTAGAGACATGATCGCACATAACTCTATTAATTTCTTCAGGCATTGATTTATTAAACGAACGCAAACCAGCTTCAATATGTACTATTGGAATATGAATTTTTGATGCTGCTATTGCACCTGCAAGTGTTGAATTTGTGTCTCCATAAAGAATAATAAAATCAGGAAGTTCTTTTAAAAATATTTCCTCAAGCCCTTGTATCATCAATGCAGTTTGTTTGCCGTGTCTCATAGAGCCTACATTAAGATTATAATCAGGTTTACGCATTTTTAACTCATCAAAAAATACTCTTGACATATTATTATCGTAATGCTGGCCTGTGTGTACAACTATTTCATTTATCTTGTCAGAAAATTTTTTTTGTATAGCACGGTCTATAGCTGCTGCTTTTATTATTTGAGGACGTGCACCAATAACATTGAGTATTTTAATCATTTTATATAAACATAAATAATTTTAGCTTTTTGTTAATATCTTAGCAAGGGCTTAAAAAAGACCTTATATATTTATTTTTCTTAATTTTCCAAATTTCATTTTCTTATATTTTTTAGTTCATTTACCCTGTGAAATAACAAAAGATGCAGTTCACTGCATTATTTCTGCTTTATGCCCTATGCTTTTTAAATATTTTCAATCTCCTCCTCACAAGCTCCTCTTCATAAGTTATCTTTTTATGATGTTCCTCATAATTCTTAATATATTCACAAACTTTTTGAACATTTAACTAAGATACAGAAAAAAAACAGAATAATCTTCCTGCTCTGCAAATTTATTATGTAAATTTTATAAGGGCGTAAACGGTCTAAATTTTATATTTATTAATCCTTTTTAAATCCCAGACGTAAACGTCTACGCTATTCAGTAAACGTCTGGGTTATTGAGAAGTTTCAAAATCATATAAAACAGTTAAGGTTATAATAATTTGATTCAAAGTTTCTCTTCGTCTGCAAAGCTATAATAATTTTCTTCTCCAATAATAATATGGTCTAATATAGGCAGGTCTAATAGTTTGCCTGCATTTTTTATTTTATTAGTTAATTTTATATCTTCCATACTTGGCTTTACATTACCAGATGGGTGATTATGGCAAAGAATAATAGATGAAGCATTGTTATCAAGAGCTATCTTGAATATTTTTTTAGGGTCAGCTACTGTACCTGATATTCCGCCTTCACTTATATTTATTTTTCGTATTATTTTATTTACTTTATTAAATAAGAGTATCCAAAATTCTTCATAAGGTTTATCTGACAAAACACTTTGAAATATTTCAAATACATCTTTGCTGGATTGTATTCTTTCACGTTCAATAGCTTTAGCCTCTCTTCTTCTTTTACCTAATTCAAGAGCTGCAATAATGCTTATTGCTTTAGCTTCCCCAATACCTTTGAATTTCATAAGATCAGTAACATTAAGCTTGGATAGTTCTATCAGGTTATCATTAACATGATTTAAAATTTTTTTTGCAAGTTTTACAGCAGATTCACTTCTGCTGCCTGAACCAATTAAGATAGCAATAAGTTCTGCATTACTTAAAGCAATTTTGCCTTTTATTAAAAGTTTTTCTCTTGGTCTATCATCTTCAGCCCATTTTTTTATTGGTATATTATCTTCATATTTTTTCATTAGATATTTTTATTTAGATAAATTAACACATAAAATTCCCACAGAAAATCATACAGTCATAAAACCTCCTAATGATTATTCAATTCTTGAGAATCTGGTATCATTACATCATCCAAATTTGAGTATTGACATATCGGAATTTTCCTATTTGCAGCCTTTATCCTTATAAACAATCATACAGTTAGATAATATCTTAGAGCATTAATACAATTATATTTCCCATTTTACTCAACAGTACAGTATGTTTTTGTATGAATAAATCGGGTTAACTATAAAGAGTTTACGTGTTTGGCAAGTTTTGATTTGAGATTTGCTGCTTTATTTTTGTGAATTACTGATTTTTTAGCAACTTTGTCAATAATTGAGATAACTTCAGGTAATTGTTCTGCTGCTTGTTTTTTATCAGTAAGATTCCTAAATTTTTTAACAGCATTACGCATTGTTTTAGAATGATATTTATTTTGCAATCTTCTTGATTCGTTTGAACGAATTCTTTTAATAGCAGATTTGTGATTAGCCATAATATTTCAATATAAATTAATTTTTATTGTAGTCCGTAGGGGAATCGAACCCCTGTTTCCAGGATGAAAACCTGACGACCTAACCTCTAGTCTAACGGACCTTATAATTTATCTCTATAAATCAAGTGCAAATATATAAAAATTTTTATTGTAGTCCGTAGGGGAATCGAACCCCTGTTTCCAGGATGAGAACCTGACGACCTAACCTCTAGTCTAACGGACCCTATAATTATCCCTATAAATTTTGGAGTGCAAATGTATAACAATTTTTATATTTCACAAAAAAAGGTAGAAATTTCAAAAAAGAGTTCTATA
>CAYNBX010000138.1:0-5335 GCA_964395505.1 uncultured Bacteroidales bacterium
ACAGACACTAATTAGTATCTGAAAGAAAATTATTTAATTTTTTCTATTATTGATATTGCAAAGTAAAATTATTTCACATGGTTAACAATAAAACAATTTAGCAATAAAATAATTTTTCATAAGCACTAAGTAATAGCGATTAAGTTCATATTGTTCGACTTTAAGGTTTACTTACAGGTTTTGTTGCAAGTATAACTTTGTTTTTTGCTTTATATCTTACGTTAACATTATTAACAGCATCAATAACAGTAACGATGTATTGAACAGGGACGGTTTTATCAGCACGTAATACAACAGAAGCATCTTTTTGCCCAGCAAGTTTTTTATAAAGGCCTCTTTGTAAAGTACGTGCATTTACCTGTTTTTCTTCAAGAAAATATTGATATTTATTATTAATATAAACTGTAACTTGTGCTGGTTTTGCCATTGTTTTGCTATTACTACTTGGCAAGAGCAATTTAATGGCATTGGGACTAATTAGAGTTGAGGAAAGCATAAAAAATATCAAAAGTAAAAACACCAGGTCAGACATTGATGCTGAGCTGAAATCTAATTTTATTTTATTTCTTGTTTTTATTGCCATTTATTTATTAATAAAAAGTATAATTTAAAATTGTTATTAATTGATAATATTAATTTTTTAGGAAGCTGGTTCGTGTAATAAGTCCATAAATTCTGTAGAACGAGCTTCAAGAATAAAAACTAATTTTTCTACCTTAGCAACAAGAATATTATAACATAAATAAGCTACAATACCAACTATTAAACCGCCGATGGTTGTAACCATAGCTTGATAAATGCCAGTTGATAGTAATTGAATATTAATATTATTACCAGCCATAGACATATCATAAAAAGCTCTTACCATACCTATAACTGTACCAAGGAAACCAATCATAGGAGAAACTCCTGCAATAGTTGCAAGCCCTGCAATATTTTTTTCTAATTTAGAAATTTCTAAATTTCCTACGTTTTCAATAGCTGCGTTAATATCATTTAAAGGTTTCCCAATTCTTGAAATTCCTTTTTCTATCATACGTGCAATTGGACTGTTATTGGATTTACATAAATAAAGTGCTGAATCTACTCTTCCATCGTGGATAAAATCTCGAATATTGTTCATAAAATTATGTTCTTCTTTTGATGCTTTTCTAATTGTAAAATATCGTTCTATAAATATGTAAATACCAATTATTGAAAGAATGCCAAGCACTAACATTATCCAACCACCTTTTTGAGCTAAATCCCACATAGATAATGTTATTTTTGTTTGTTGTTCAGTAAATTGATTTGTTGCATCTGTGAGTACACAGGCAATAGCTGTTTGTATTTGCGTGATTTGTAATAAAAATCCTGTTATCATTGTTTAAAATATTAAAGCTTAAAATTAAACATTTTATTAATTTTTACAATTGCTCTTTTGATTATATTTTTTAATAATATTAACTGATAAATATTAATTTTATTGTAAATCCAGGTGTATTGACTTATAAAATATTTTTAGGTTAAGAACTTATACCTATTAGCTTTTGTAAATAACTATTTAAAATTTGAATTAAAAGAAGTCTTTATTTTTTCAAAAATGTATATTTGCAAATCTTCTTTAAAAAGGTCTTTAATTAGAAAGTATAGTGAAAGTTGAAATAATAAATTAGTTGGGCAGATAAAAAATAATACAGAAAGTATAAAATAAATATTTTAATTAGCATATATTTGCCATAATTTAAGCAAAAAAAATTATAATACTTACATGCAAGAGTTTACAAATTTAGGAGAGGTTTTACCTTTATGGTCAAGTATCCCATTTTTATTGATGTTATTATCAATAGCACTTTTCCCTTTAATTTTACCAAAATTTTGGCTTCATAACTACCAAAAAATTTCAATAATACTAGCATTAACACTTGCTATCCCTTTTGTTGTTATTTATAAAGGAGAGGGCTTACATGAAATTCTTCATGTAGTAATTGCCGATTATCTTCCTTTTATTATTTTACTTTGGGCATTATATACTGTTTCTGGGGGTGTATTATTAAAAGGTATATTAAGAGGCACACCCGTTGTAAATACAATTATTCTAATAATTGGTACATTACTGGCATCATGGATGGGGACAACAGGTGCTGCTATGCTGCTGATACGTCCATTGATAAAAGCAAACGATTATAGGAAAAAGAAGGCACATATATTTATATTTTTTATTTTTTTAGTGGCAAATATGGGTGGCTGTCTTACACCACTTGGAGATCCCCCATTATTTATGGGTTTTTTACATGGAGTTAGCTTCTTCTGGACTATGAGTCTCTTACCTGAATTGTTAGTCGGTTCGACAATACTTATTAGTATATTCTTTATCCTGGATTCATACTATTATAAAAAAGAAAAAATTAAAATTACAAATGAGAAAGAAAAAAGAATACTTTTAAAATTAAAGGGAACTCATAATTTTATTTTTCTTGTAGCAATAATTATTTCTGTCCTTTTAAGCGGTATAATTGACTTAGGAAAAATCAATACTTTTGGTGTTCACCGCCCTGTTATGGATTGGGTTCGAGATATATTATTAATATTAATAGGAATTTTATCATTAAGAACAACTTCTAAAAAAATCTATAGAAGAAACAGTTTTACGTGGGCTCCTATAATTGAAGTGGCATATCTTTTTATAGGTATTTTTGTAACAATGGTTCCTTGCTTATTGATACTAAAGGCAGGAGACAAGGGTGCTCTTGCATCATTAATAAAAGTAATCAAAGAACCATATCATTATTTTTGGATAACAGGCTCTCTGTCAAGTTTTTTAGATAACACACCTACTTATCTTACGTTTTTTAGCTATGCTTTAGGAAATCTTTATCATGGTATTCCTGAAGCACAATCAGTTCCTTTGCTTATGACTGAAAATTCTATTTATTTAAAAGCAATATCTTCAGGAGCTGTATTTTTCGGAGCTATGACATATATTGGCAACGCTCCTAATTTTATGGTTAGGTCTATTGCTGAGGAGCATGGTGTTAATATGCCAGGATTTTTAGCATATATCGTTAAATATTCTTTAATATTTTTAATCCCTACTTTTATTATTATTACTTTTATTTTTTATTAATTTTGATATATGAAAATTGAAAAAATATTATTATCAACAAGATTTAAAGAATTAAAATTAAATTTTTTAGAACCTCTTTTAAAATTAAAGAAAACAGGATTAAAACAAATAATTTTATTATTTGTTATACCAGAAGAGGATGTTGGTTTTGTCCCTTATGGAGGCTTTTTAAAAGATGAAGAAAAAAAAATGAGAAAAATAGCTGAGGCTAATTTTGGTGAATGGAAGAAAAGAATTATTAGTAAAGGTATTGATTGTAAAATTAGAATTGAAATAGGCGACCTTGTTCAAAAAACAATATCAATAGCAGAAGATGAAAAAGTAGATATTATTACAATTGGTAAAAGAAAAAGAAATCTATTTGGAAAGTTTAATGTTATTTCTCAAAATCTTGTTGATTTAGTTCGTTGTAGTACTGTACCTGTTCTTGTTAGTAAGTATATTGAGAAATATAAATACAAAGGGGAGAGCATTACCAAATTAAATAATCCTGTGTTAAATAATCCATTAATTGCAACAGACTGGTCTGAACCGTCAAAAAAATCTTTAGACATTATTTCTTCTATGAGTCCTGTTATCAATAAGGTTTGTATATGTCATGTATTAGAAGATAAGATACTAAAAGGGCTGTCAAATGCTGATATAAAACATATTAAGGAAGAAAGTATTAAAGGATTAAATGAATACTCTGATATTTTAAAAAAAAGCAAGATCAAATCGGAAATTAAACTTTTATTTGGTAAGCCAGCAAGGGAAATCATCAATTTAGCTATAGAGGAAAAAGCCTCAATGATAGTAATGGGAACTACAGGCAAAGACTTATTTAAGGAAATGTGGTTTGGCAGTGTTTCATACAGAATTATGGAATCATCTGAATTACCGGTTTTGATGATTCCTTAAAAAAAATAAAAATTTAATATCTCAACAATTAAATACATAAAATAAACAAAAATTAAAAATAAACCTGACTTAACTCCCAATCTCCATTTATTTATTAAGAGTATAATAAATAAAACTATTAAAGACCCCATAAGCATAAGAGTAGAGAATGTAATATCATTGTTCAAAATAGTAATGGTATTATAAGAAAAGAATTTGTAGATAAAAAAAGGCAAACCTATACCTATCAATATATCAAATATATTTGACCCTACAGCATTGCTGATAGCCATACCTCCTTTGCCATTTTTTGCAACTATCAATGACGAAAACATATCTGGTATTGATGTGCCTATTGCTAATATTGTTAATGAGATGATAACTTCAGGTACATTTAGAATATGTGCTATTGATATTGCACTTTTTACCAAACTCCAGCTTATAAATGCTATTATGACTATTGAAACAAAGAAAACAGTTGCATAATTATTTTTATACACAAAAAGGCTATCTAATATTTTGATTGTCATCTTGTTAATCCTTGTCATAAAATTTTTGGTCTTATCATATTTTATAGTGTAATCTTTTTTTTCGATGAAATCCTTGTAAGGGAATAATTTGCGCCAGAATTTAAAAGAAAATATATAACAGATGTAACAAAGTATTAAAATAATTGATTCTGATAAACTTATTTGATTATCTTTTAAGACAAAAAATAATAAAGCAATAGAAATAAAATAGAATAAAATATCTCTAACAACAGGCTGCCATATTAATTGTGATTTATTTATCACTCCAATAAGACCGGTGATAATCAATAAATTAAAGAGGGCAGAGCCTACAATTGTACCAATTCCTATTTCACAATGATTACCTGGGATAATAATAGAGAATAAAACAATAAATAATTCAGGCGCGCTTGAGCCTACAGCCATTAGAGTAGCTCCTGCAACATCTGAAGGCATTTTTAATTTGTCTGCAATTTTTTCTAAGGAAACGATAAAATAACTATCACAAACAATATATAACAAATAAAAAGATACTAATAGTACAAGAATATCAAATATTATAAGCATTATAAAACATTTATATTTTTAGTCAAAGGTAAGACAAAAAGTTAAGAAAATAATCAAATAAGAATATCTAATTCAATTTCTTGAATTTCCTGCTTTGTATTTATTTTATCTGTTTTATCTGTTATTATATCTAATTGCAAACCTAATGCAGCAAAATATTCTTTAAATTCGCTTATAATTTCTTTGTTTACATCATTTTCTATATATGAAATAATTGTTGGAAATTTAGGAATTGACCACCACCAGTTCATAATTATTAGTTTTTAATATTATG
>CAYNBX010000139.1:0-5310 GCA_964395505.1 uncultured Bacteroidales bacterium
ATTAATATACTCAAATTAAATTGCACACTCATTAAGAATTGTAAATGGGAATATAGAAAATCTCATTCCTCTTCTTTAGGCCAATATTTGTCAACAAATTCTTTTTTAATACTGACTTCTTCAGGGCTGAAATATTTTTTAAATAATTTCCAGGCTGTATCAAGCATCTTATTAATTGCGATATTAACATCAATAGCAAGAAGATCATTAGAATAATCTTTTGCAAATTTCAAAGTTCTTTCGTCATAATCGCTAAGGTCAAAGCCATTTTGTAATTTCGTTTTAGCATTAGCAGCATCAGCAAAAAGACGAATAGCTGCGTTCATCACCTGGGGATGATCTTCACGTGTTTGTTTTCCAATAACAAGCTGTTTCAAACGAGACAAACTTCTGAAGGGGTCAACAATAACTTTACCTATATCAGAATCTTTTCTAAGGAACAATTGTCCTTCTGTGATATAACCTGTATTATCAGGTACAGCATTTGTAATATCGCCACCGGATAAGGTAGTAACAGCAATAATAGTTATAGAGCCTCCTGAAGGAAACTGAACAGCTTTTTCATAAATTTTAGCAAGATCGCTATATAAAGAACCAGGCATACTATCTTTTGATGGTATTTGATCCATACGATTTGATACAATACTTAAAGCATCAGCATAAAGAGTCATATCAGTAAGCAATACTAAAACCTTTTCGTTTTTATCAACAGCAAAATATTCAGCAGCAGTAAGAGCCATATCAGGTACTAACAAACGTTCAATAATTGGATTTTCAGTAGTATTGATAAAACTGACAATACGGTCGGAAGCACCTGCATTTTCAAAGACATTTTTATAGAATAAAAAATCATCATTAGTCATACCCATGCCGCCAAGTATGATTCTATCGGCCTGAGCTCTAAGAGCAACCATAGCCATAACCTGATTATAAGGCTGGTCAGGGTCTGCAAAAAAAGGTATTTTTTGTCCTGTAACAATAGTATTGTTAAGGTCAATACCTGCAATACCAGTTGCTATAAGCTTTGATGGTTGTTCTCTTTTGACAGGATTAACAGAAGGGCTGCCAATTTCACGTTCTTCACCTTGAATATCAGGCATACCATCAATAGGGTTTCCATAAGCATTAAATATTCTTCCTGATAATTCGTCACTTACTTTTAATGTAGGGGGTTTCCCCATAAAAACAACTTCTGCATTAGTAGGGATACCTTCTGTGCCTGAGAAAATTTGAAGAGTAACTATATCGCGGTTAATTTTCACAACCTGTGCTAATCTGCCGTTAATCACAGCTAATTCTTCATAACTAATGCCTGGAGCAGATATCGAACATGTAGCCTTTGTTACCTGAGTAATTTTAGTATATATTTTTTGAAAAGCTTTTGTTTCCATTATGCTATTTTCCTTTCTTCAATAGTATCATTCAATTCTTTTTCAAACTCATTAAATTTATCTGATTTGAATTCAGAATAATTCATCTGTTTATAAAAGTTAATAATTTTTTTAAAGTAATGACTAACTTCCTCGAAAGAATCGAAAGAATAATTGTTTTTACAAATATTAATTACTGATTTAAGCATATATTCCTGACGTTTAACAGGAGTAGAAGCATCAATTTTGTCAAAAGCATCTTGTTGAAGTATAACAAAATCTATAACTTCAGATTTCCAAAATCTGACATGATAGCTTATTGGTACGCCATCGTCACCAAGAATATTTATTTGTTCATAAGCTTCTTTACCTCTAAGCAGGGCATTTTTGGTATATAAAACATCTTCAAGCCAGTCAGCAGATATATTTTTGCTTATATAATCAATAAATTCAGGATACTCGAGATATTTAGAATAACTTTCGATAGGGTCAATAGCAGGGTATCTTTTACTGTCAGCTCTTTGTTGAGATAAGGCGTAGAAGCATCGAGCCGCTTTTTTAGTAGATTCTGTAACAGGTTCTTTAAGGTTACCTCCGGCTGGTGATACAGTACCAATAAATGTTACAGAGCCAGCTTTATCATTATTAAGATATACATAACCTGCTCTTGCATAGAAGTTAGAGATAATAGCAGAGATGTCCATAGGAAATGCGTCAGGTCCAGGTAATTCTTCCATTCTGTTTGACATTTCTCTTAAAGCTTGTGCCCAACGTGAAGTAGAGTCAGCTAACAGAAGCACTTTAAGTCCCATTGAACGATAATACTCAGATAGAGTCATACCTGTATAAACAGATGCTTCCCTGGCAGCAACAGGCATATTAGATGTGTTTGCAACAATAGTTGTTCTTTCAAGAAGTTTCCTCCCTGTTCTGGGGTCATCCAATTTAGGAAATTCCTTAAAGATTTCAACAACCTCGTTAGCACGCTCACCACAAGCAACAATAACAATTAAGTCAGCATTTGCCTGTCTTGATAAAGCATGTTGTAATACTGTTTTACCACTACCAAATGGCCCTGGTATAAAACCCGTACCACCTTCAACAATAGGATTTAAAATATCCATTGTTCTGACGCCTGTCTCCATAAGCTTGAATGGGCGCGGTTTAGATTTATAATTTTTAATAGGAATTCTTACAGGCCATTTTTGAATCATTGTAACAGGTATGTCTTCTGATTTTCTATTCGATAATACTGCAATAGTATCATTAATTTTATACTGACCTTCAGAAACTATGCTTTTGATTGTAAAGGTACCGGTGAATTTAAAAGGTACCATAATTTTATGTGGTATCCAATTTTCTTTAACTTCTCCAAGCCAATCGCCTGCAATAACTACATCGCCTGCTTTAGCAATAGGTTTAAAATCCCATAATTTATTATCTTCCAAAGGATTGGTATAATTGCCTCTTTTAAGGAAAATACCTTGCATCTTATCTAAATCATTTTGTAATCCGTCAAAATTTTTAGATAAAATTCCAGGCCCTAATGTTACTTCAAGCATATGACCCGTAAACTCAACAAAATCACCAATTTTTAAGCCTCTTGTGCTTTCAAAAACCTGAACGAAAGCATTATTACCATTGATTTTAATAACCTCTGCCATTAATTTTGTGCCTGAAACATTAATATAACAAACCTCATTTTGAGAAATAGGTCCATCTGCCTCAACAATAAGTAAGTTTGAAATGATACTCTGTACACTGCCTGTTGTTAATTTATTTTTTGTCATAATTTAAACTAAATTCTTTTGGTAACTCAAAACTTGTCTCCAAATCTTTTAATAATTTTTTAAACATATCTTCTCCGGATTTTTTATCCAGTTTAATCCATTTTTCTATTATCCCTAATTTAATAGCATAACTAATAACAACTTCTATTGAAAAATATTTAAAAGTAGTCTGTTCGTCTAAATATTTCCATTTTAAGAGATCAATATTTTTCTTTCTGTCAGATAAATTCAGATTGTTATTATCTAAAATACTTAATAAATCAGGAATATATGATATATTATCAAAGGTATAAGCAAGATCAAAATCTTTTGATTTGGATTTGCTGGTTTTTAAATAATTTGCTATTTCGTTATCAGATATCAATTCTTTATCTATAGGAATATTATATTTTTTGCAATTAAATGCAGTAACAATATTATTTATATTAAGTTCAAACTCAAACCATTCTTTTAAAAATATATTTTCATTTTCCAGGAGATAATTATAAAGTAATTCTGTTATTTGATTTTCCCATGAAAGTTTTGGGTTTATTTTTGTTTCGTTTTTATAATTAATAATAAATGTGTTAAAATAAGAAACCTGTAATGGATGCTCTTTAGAATTTTCAATTGCCTCCTCTATTTCAATCTGCGAAAAATTACCTAATTTTTCAAAAGCTTTATCATTTTTTAATAATAAATTTAATACATTTTTATTATCATAAACTAAAAAAAGATACTCTATAAGTTTATAGTCTTTTTTATAAAGGATTTTTTTTAATTCATGTTTAAAATCATATAGAGAAAAGGACAATTTATTTTGCTCAATAATAATTTCAGGCAAACCTGCTATTAAGCAATAATAATTGTTTCGCATATTTTATTCTCCTTTATTATAAAGTAATTTAGATGTTCTTGGGCGTAAATAATCTTTAAAAAAATTCTCAAAATCTTTTTCTGTAAAACTTATTATGAAACTGTTATCTTTTGGACCTATTTTAAAACCGTTAGTCATGTTTTCGTCAAAAGCAACACTTAAATTTGATTTAAGTATATCAACTTCTTTAGATTGAAAATATTTTCCGAGATTATCTCTGTCTTTTTCAGGCAGTAGTAAATTAAGGTCTATTCTTTCTGAGCCTGCAGGATTCCAATTCTCCACAATTTTAAAAATAATTTTTTTTATAAAATCTTTATCTTTTAAATCTTTATCTAAAGCTTCTTTAGCAGACTTTAAAGTGATAAGATTTGTAATTTGCTGTTTGATAGTGCTTATAGCCTGAATAGCGGATAATTTCATTTCCGATTCAATATTATGTTTTATATCTTCAGAATTTTGTTTAGCTGTATTAATTATCTTATCAGCATCTTTTTTAGCATTTTTAATTATTTCTTCAGCATCTTTTTTTGCCTTATTTATTATCTCTTCAGCGTCAACATTAGCTTTTGAGACACCTTCGGAATATATTTTTTTTGTTAATTCATCAAGTTTGCTTTGCATATAATTATGTTTTAAATATTGATAATTAATTAGTGTCTGTAATGAAACTTTTAAAAATATAAGTTTTTTGATAAGAAAACGCCAAAAACAATTAGTATTTACTAACGTTATATTTTTATTATAATTATTTATTTCGCAAAAATATTTAATTTTTATATTAAAAAAATGTTTTATGAAAAAATTGTTCCTAAATAAATATTATACAAATAGATATTTTATGAAAGAAACATATAAAATCTAAGTTGAGTGATAAGAGCGAAATTTCCCTTGTGAAATTGCTTTTTACTAAGTTCATAGGATTTCTCTGGCTAAACATTCCATATTATTATACTCTGGTTTAACCTAACAGGTGAAAGTTTGTGTATTGGCGAGTGAGTTGGCTGTACTTGTGCATAACTATTTTGCCATTATGTTCAATATCTTTCAGAAATTAAAAATATTTAACTTTGTCAAATGAGCAATAAGTATAAATATCATAATTCTTACGAGATTTATTTTATTTCCTATACTGTGGTAAGCCAGGTAGATGTTTTCATAAGAGATATTTATCAGGGAAATTATGTTGTATAGTTTTATATATTGCCAAAAAGAAAAGAGCTTAAAAATTTATGATTTCGTTATTATTATCAATCACAGGAATATGATAATTTAAAGAGAAGGCAATCATCTG
>CAYNBX010000140.1:0-5303 GCA_964395505.1 uncultured Bacteroidales bacterium
GCGTAACGCAGAAAATGGACATTATGGACAAACACTAATTAATTCCGATAAAAACACCTTGCTATTAAAATAACATAAAAACCATAATAATTATCCATATATTAAATAATTTATATTGAATAATTAATTCCAGCTATTAAGTTAAACTTTTGTGTAGGGTATCCCTCCCACCTATAATAACTTTTATTTTCTACATTATTTAAATTAAGAAAAGCAGATAATCTTTTTGTAAAAATATATTCGAAGCCAATATTATAATCTATCAGGCTGTTAATTTCTTTTGATTCAATATGATTGTTTTTATATGATTTGTAATACATTTTATCATAAGCAAAAATTTCTGTTTTAATAATAATTTTTTTCTGAATGTTATAATTGGCAGATAATGAAACATCAAAATCAGGTTTATACCATGCTTTTGCCTCATCATCCATTAAATATTTGTAGTAGTTTGCACGCAGCATAATTTTCAGCTTATCATTTTTTTGGAAAGAAATCTCAACATTTGAATTAAATATATTTACATCATCATAAATCACAGTAAATTTATTTTCATATAAATTATTTGTATCCTTTACAAAGAAAGGCATATTATTAATTATTGAATTAGAAACACTTAAACTGTAGTTAATACAATTACTTAAACGACCATCAAAACCTGCATATACTTTAAATTTATTGTTTTTATAACTTACAGGTATTCCTGAAATGATAAATGGATTTTTATCTTTAAATAAATTAAAGCTGTTTCTTTGCATATCGCCTGTTATCATTGCATTGAAATATAAATATTTATCAATAATACTTGAACGTGCTTGAACAATAGGATAAAAATGTATATCAGAAATTGAGTCGATTTTGACAATCGTATTTATTCCTAATTTCAAGTTAAATTTTTTATAAAGAGTACTCAAACTTGGCGCTACTTTGATAAGTGCTGTATTGCTCGTTTTATAAAAAATGGATTTGTTATTATAAAAGTCAACATTAGCAGCAATTGCAAAATCTTGTCTATCCGTAAAATTTAAAATTTGAAAATATTTATTAAGATTTGCATTGAAATTTACATTATTTTCAATAGTGTTGTAATTATCAGACAGATAATAATATTCTATTTGAGTTGAATAATTCAAATATGAGTCATCTGTATTAATACTTTTAAATTTTGTTTTTGCTTTAAAAAGATTAAAAATTTGCTTTATATCATCTTTTGAAGGTTGGGGATTAAAGTCTTCAGGATGGAACCCATAAAAATGAACCACATTTCTTTTGTAACTGATATTTTCAGAAAGTATATTCTTCTCAGAAAAATTACTTCCAAAAAAGTTTATCTCATTATTGCTAAAACCACTCGGTGCAAAGTTATTAATCTTTCCACTTGAAGATAAGTGTTTTAGATGAGCTGAATAAGAATATTTTTTTGAACGAAGACTGTTAAAAAACAATTCCCCATAACTTGTTGTATAATTCCCAATGCCAAGTTTTATATAAGTTCTATATAATTTTGATGTTAATTCATTAAGAATTCTTGCTGGTTTTAAAAGAGTTATGCGTAAAGATGTTTCAATTTTTTTTGGATTTAAAATATAATTTACCTCTGGCTTTTTAATAATAGTGTCGTTTATTTTTGGGTTAATGTTAATTTTTATTGCGTCAGATATTGAAGGCTGATAAGGTGCTATAATTGTAATTTCTTCATTATAAGGTTTTTTTTGAGCTAATATATGCTTGTTAAAAACAAAAAAACTAAACAATAAAAGCATTAATAAAAATAGATTGAATATTTTATGGTTTTGTAACATTGTTTATTTTTTAAATTTTAATTATTTTTCTATAAATCAATTATTTAAAAATATCGCTTCATTTAATATAAAACGATAAATTTTATTTAGTTAAATTATTATCATTAAAACACATCATTTAATTCATTTTCAAGGTCATCATCATTCACCTTATTATTCTTCTTCATTTTATTATATTCTTTTTTCTGTTTCGCATCTTTTTCTTTTTCTATTATTGCATCTTTTTTATGTTTTGCATCTTTAATTAAGTCAGGTCCATCATAATTGTCAATTATACTTTGCAGAGTTTGTTTTGCCTGAAATGTATTTCCTGTTTTAGCATAAACATCAGCAAGAAGTATAAATCCTTTAGCAACCCAATAATCATAAGAAGGGTATTTATCTATTAATTCAAATGCAGATTTTTCAGCCTTTTTATATTGTCCTAGTTTATATTTGATTAATGATAAATTGTATTTAGCTTCAGCTCCCATAACACCCTGAGAGCGTTTTACTGTGATTTCAAATTCTTTTTGTGCTAAAGAAATATCATTAAGGGCAAATGCTGATTTTGCAATTGTGAAATGAGCTTCAGTAATAGTTTTATCAGGAATTTTTTCTTCTGAAAGCACTCTTTGTGACGATAAAATAGCTGCTTTATATTTCTTAAGTAAAAAATCACATTTCATCTTACCTATTATAGATTTATTAATGTCATTTTTATATTCGGCTATTTTTCCCAAATTTATATAGTCTTCAAGTGCTGCCTCATAATCATTTAGTTTAAAATTAATATCCGCAGCTTTTAGCAATGAGTTTTCGGTAAATTTAGTCTTAGGTTTGCTTATAACAAAGTTGTATCCTGATAATGCTTCTTTTAAGTTATTGTTTTTCATCTCACATTCAGCTTTATAATAATTTGCACTTATTGAGAATGCACCTTCAGGGAATTTTTCAAGATAATTATTAAAGGCTTTAACAGAATTTTCACAATCTCCATTCATATATTGATTTTCAGCTGCAATGTAAGTTATAGAATCTTGCTCGGAATTTGAGATGTTTGCAAAAGATAAATTTTTAATATAATTAAAAAAATCATCTACTTTGTTCATATCAACATAAATATTACGAATGCTAACTAATGCTTCTTTAGATTCTGATGTGCCAGGATATTTACTGACAACTTTTTTCAGTGTCTGCAAAGCAAGTGCATTATTGTCAGCATTGTAATAAATAAGTCCTATTTTAAGCAAAGATTTTTTAACATAGCCGCTTGTAGGATAATCATTTACAATTTTCTTAAAATATTCTAATGCTTTTCCATTATCATTAATTAAAAGATAAGTAACAGCAGCTTCATATTCAGCATCATCAACATAAAGCGAATTTTTATACTGACTAATCAATTGAAGCAAGGTTGAAATTTTTTCATTATTTCTTCCTTTTGCCCCTAAGGATACAGCTTTTTGATATAAAGCATAATCTCCATCTATTACTTTTAATTTAGCTGCCTTATCATAATAATCAATAGCCTGTTGATAATTTTTAGTAATAAAAAAACAATCACCTAATCTCAGGTAAGCATCATTAATAACTTCAGGATTTTCTTTGGTTTTATTATTTAAAAATTTTTCAAACCAAAGCCTTGCATTAAAATAGTCTTTTGTCTTAAAGTAAGAATATCCAATATTATAATAAGTTGTATTGTAAAAGCTAAGTATTGAAGCTTCATTAATATTTATTAATTTTTTATAATATTTAATAGCATTTTTATAATCAGATGTTCTGTAATACGATTCGCCTATCCAATAATAACATTCTGCGTAAATTGATTTATCAAAATTATATTTCAATGATTTTTTGAAAAGCTTAACGGACTCATTAAAATTATTATCATTAAATAATTCTATTCCTCTGTAATATGATATCTTTTGATATGCTTTTTCCAATCTGAGACTTTTTGTTTTAATATTTTCAATTGAAGCAAAAGCATCTTTATAATTTTTTGTTGACAAAAAAAGTGTGTAAAGATAAGTGTAGGCTTCGTTAATACGAGCAGAATTAGGATAATCAGAAATATATTTTTTTAAAGCTATTATTGCCTTATTATAAGGGTTGTAAGACAATTCAATACTTAGCTTGGCATAATTGAATAGTGCATCTTCCTGTATTTTTTTATCAAGACTTATTTCATAAGCCGAAAGGAAAGAGTTGCTCGCAAATTGTTTTTTATTTGTTTTTAAATAGCAGCATCCTAAATTATAATAAGCATTTTGAGCTAAAGAATCTTTTTGATTAACTATTTCTTGAAAACTATTAATCGCTTTTTTATAATTTAATGTCTTAAAGTAAGAATATCCAAGTATGAAATTATCTTCTCTTGTTATTTGTTTCCTGGTTTCATTTTGATATTTTTCAAGATATGGAATTGCTTTAGCAAAGTCATTTGTTCTATAATAAGATTCACCTATCAAACGGGCAATTTCCGTTGTCTTTTTATTTGTTTTTGATTTAAGCAAACCAGGAGCTATTTTAAGCAGCTTATCATACTTTGCCTGAAGGTAATAAATTTGAATGATATAATAAGGGACAATGTTTTGAAAGGTTTTATCATCAATTAACTTTTTAAAACCCTTAAGAGCTAAATCGTAATTTTTATTTATGTAAGCTAAATGAGAATAATAATAATTTACTGGTGCTGAATATTTGGTGTCTTCATCTTTTATAACAGAAAAAGCTTTATTTGCTTCATCATATTTTTTTACTTTAAGATAGCAATATCCTGTCTTAAAATAATATTCAGCTTTTTCCTCATTATTAAGATCATCAACTTTTACTTTTTCAAAATTTTTTAATGCTTTTGAATATTTTTTCCTCCGAAATTGAAGCTCAGCCAATTGAAAATCAATACTTATTGCCTTTATGTTTTCAGGATGTTTTTTTATAAATTCTTTGATTTTATGTTCAGCATCATAGTTAAAAAGTTCAAAGGCACATAAAGATGAGTAATAATCTGCATTAGCTTTAATTTCCGATTGAGAATTTTTAACATTTTCACTTATATCAATAAATATTTCCTGTGCTGCTGCATATTTTTCTTTATTAAATAACTCCATTGCCAAATTATATTCAGCTTCCGGATTCTTGTAAATAATAGTTTGTTGAGCTGTAATATTATTGAATATACTACTAAATAATAAAAAGATTAAGATTATAATAATTGAAATATTTTTCATAAATTATTTTATTGAAAGGATGGATAAAAGTAGTAATAATTTTAAAGATTTTATAAAGAACACTTATAAACTATCAATTTTTAACAAATAAACGATATGAAGTTCAACTTATTTTATGACAAACAAAGAATATCGGGAAAATAAATACGGGAAAAATTCAGAGTGGGTAATACAGAGTTAAAGAATGTAAAATGTGTATTTGAGGATTTAGAATTTCCAAATACTATTTAACCCAACTTGTAAATATACATTTGCTACCAACTTACTATCAAGTAATTGCAATTTT
>CAYNBX010000141.1:0-5292 GCA_964395505.1 uncultured Bacteroidales bacterium
AAACTTTAGCAGTTAGCATTAAACTGCTTAATCCATAATACGTAACATAAAAAAAAATAGTCTTTGTTTTGCATCCAAAATGTTAAGTTATAAATACCAAATTTAAGATTCATATTTCCTATCTCTTTTTTTTCTATCTTTATTATGATTACGTGTTCCTGAAGAATTATCTCTTTGCTTGTAAGAATATTTTTTTCTTCTGTTTCTTGCTAAAATTTCGCTAGTTGAATTTAGTTTAGCATTATCATTAAGTTTAAGTTTTCCATCAGAAAGTAGAGAGAGATGTTCATTTATCAACTCATCATTAACTGAATCTTTGTTCCAATGTAAATAAGATTTCTTAAGATGATTTGCAATAGCTTCAACTAAGGCATCCTTTTCTGGTCCGTCCTTGTATTCAATAGCTTTTTGAATTATCAAAGTAATATTCTTTCCATAATGACGGTATTTAATTTCATTATCCTGATAAGGAATATTACTTGGTTTTGTATATAAAATTTGCTTGTCTGGAGGTGGGAAGGGAGAATCTACATCTAATTTAAAATCAGAAATTATATAAAGATGATCCCATAATTTACGTTTAATGTCGTCTACATCATGCATTTGATAACGCATTTGCCCCATAATACTTATTATCTGTTTTGCCAATTTATTTCTCTTTTCCCTATCCCCAATTGTAGTTGCATAGTTTACCAGTTTTTGTAAATTCCTGCCATATTCAGGAATTATTAATTTCCCACGTGCTGTATTGTATTCCATTATATTATGAATTATTATCTTTGATTTTTAAAAAATAAGAATTTACTAATGATTATATTTTGTTAAGTGTTAATCTGGTGATATTTAAAAATATGAACTTATTAAATTTAAAATTAATGAATTGTAATAAATCGATGACAATCAATAAACCTTTTGTTAAAAAATAAGAAAAGCAAAATCTTTCTTTATAAATTGTTTGTTGCGTACTTTTTGGGTAAAACTTCTATAAATAAAATATTTAATCTTAAAAACAAAGCAGGATATCTCAATAAAAAAATTAGAAGTATGAAATAATATAAAGCAGGAACTTTTATTTTTTTTGCAAAGATAATAAAATATCTTAATTCAAAAATAAAATAATAATAATAATAAATATTATCTAAACTAACGCTAAGTCTATCATTTGTTAATTTGATAAAATAAGATACTTAAGTCTTTATTTTAAGTTTGGCAAACCTCAATAATAATTGTTTTTTCCCAACTTTTTGAAAAAATACTGTTGCTTTTTTATTAGGTCCGGAACCTTCAATACTAATAACTTTACCTTTGCCAAAACGTTTATGTTCAACCTCCATACCTGCTTGTAAATTAGTAGTATCAGAATCCATTGATGATTTATTTAAATATGAATTATTAGGGGTTTTTATTTTTTTAAGTTTTGATTTGTTAATATTTTGATATTCAAGATAATTATTTGACGATTGGAACTTATTATTAACAGACTTAGTTACAGGAAACTCAATATATTTTTCATCAATTTCTTCAATAAATCTACTTGGTTCACAAAAAGTAAGATTCCCCCAATGATAACGTGTGTCTGCATAAGAAATAGTAACATTTTGTTGTGCCCTTGTTAAAGCAACATAAAATAACCTGCGCTCTTCTTCCAGCTCTGCTCTCGTATTTAAAGATAAAAAAGAAGGGAAAAGATTTTCTTCTAATCCAACAATATAAACATAAGGAAATTCAAGTCCCTTTGCAGCATGTATTGTCATTAAAGATACTTTGTTTGTATCATCTTTATCCTCTGTATCAGCATCAGTAAGCAAAGCAATATCCTGCATAAATTCATCAAGTGTTCTTATTGAAACAGAATTGTCTTCATTATTTTCTTTTTCTTTTTCCGAAAATTCTTTGACAGCATTTAATAATTCTTCTATATTTTCATAACGATTCAATCCTTCTGGAGTTTTATCCTCATATAATTCTTTCAAAATACCTGTTGAAGAAGCAACGAGTTTTGCTAATTCGTAAGCATTTTTTGATTTAAGCTGAACAGAGAAGCTCTTTATCATAGTAACAAATTGAGATATTTTATTTTGTATTGAAAAATTTATCTTCAATCTATATTCCGATATGTCTTCAATAACTTGCCATATACTTATGTTGTTTTCACTTGCTGCAACAATAATTTTTTCTATAGTTGTTTTCCCAATACCCCTGGGAGGATAATTAATAACACGCATAAGTGCCTCTTCATCATTATGATTAACAATCAAACGAAAATATGCTAAAATATTTTTTATTTCTTTTCTTTGATAAAACGAAAGTCCACCATAAATACGATATGGGATATTTAATTTTCTTAAAGCCTCTTCAATAGCTCGTGATTGAGCATTTGTGCGATAAAGAACTGAAAAAGCATCGTTTTGTAACTGCTTGTTCATCTTATTTTCAAAAATAGAATTTGCTACTAAAATACCTTCTTCTGTATCTGTTGCAGCCTTTAACAATTTAATTTTATTACCTGTACTATTTTCTGTCCATATTTTTTTGAATATCTGATCTTTATTATTAATTATTATGCTATTCGCTGCATTAACAATAGTTTTTGTTGAACGATAGTTTTGTTCTAATTTAAAGATTTTTAAATCAGGATAATCTTTTTTAAAATTAAAGATATTTTGAATATTTGCTCCTCTGAAGGAATAGATACTTTGAGCATCGTCGCCAACAACACATATATTTTCATTATTTGCAGCTAATTTTTTCAAAATTAAATATTGAACATAATTTGTATCCTGGTATTCATCCACAAGTATATATTTAAACTTTTGTTGATATTTATATAAAGCATCAGGAAAATGGCTTAATATTCTATCAGTGTTAAAAAGCAAATCGTCAAAATCCATTGCAGCAGATTTAAAACAACGATTATGATAAATTGAATATAATAAACCTATTTTGGGTTTGCCTGATAACTTATCTTGATTTTGAATTTCAAAGTCATCATTATAATCCTTTGCTGATATGAGGCTGGTTTTAGCAGAAGATATTCTATTTAATACATAATTAGGCTGGTATATTTTAATATCTAAATTTTGTTCCTTTATAATCTTTTTCATTAATCTCTTTGAATCAATAGTATCGTAAATCGTATAATTCGGGGGATAACCTATACGATAACCTTCAATTCTTAAGATTCTTGCAAATATTGAATGGAAAGTCCCCATCCATACGTTTCTCGCATCCCTGTTACCTACTAACTGAAGTATCCTTTGTTTGATTTCCCTTGCAGCTTTATTAGTAAAAGTAAGTGCAAGAATATTAAATGGGTCTATGCCTTTATTAAGTAAATGAGCAACACGATAAGTTAAAACTCTTGTTTTGCCCGAACCTGCTCCAGCAATTACCATTGACGGTCCCTGAATATATTCTACTGACTGCCGCTGTTCTTCATTTAAATCTTTTAAAATATCTTTCACAAGAATTTATTTATTTATTGCAAAAATATAATTATATATTGAGTTAATAATATTTGAGTATATTATAAGAAACTTGATATTTTTTTTTAGTTGTAAAAAGGGAAAAACCATCAGAAATAGAAACTTTTGAAACGATTATTCAAATTGAATTGTATGTAATTAACACTAAACTTAAGTCTGAAGTTAATAATAATTCGAGAAACATCATAAATGTTTAACAGTTTTACAATTTTAAAATTTAGTTTAAGACATTTCAAATTTAAAACTTTTTTAAGAATATTCATATATAATTCTTGATATTTTAAAATCAATTTATAAATTTATCAAAAATTAAATTTCTAATCAGTAAAATATAAAAAAAAACTAATAATTATGGAAACACATTATATCAGTTGGTGGAATTTAGAAAACCTTTTTGATATTGAAGATTCAATATTCAGACCATCGTGGTTAGCAAAAACATTAAAAAAAGAACTTAAAGGATGGCACGATAAAGTGTTGGATAAAAAGATAGATAATATATCAACAATAATAAAAAAAATTAACAATAATAAGGGGCCTGATATTTTAGGAATTTGTGAAGTTGAAAATGAAAATGTTGTTAATAAATTGAAAGATAAATTAGAAGCACACAATAGAAAATACAAGGTAATACATCATGATACAAAAGACAAAAGAGGTATAGACATAGCTTTTGTTTACGACAGCAACAAATACAAAATTGATGGCAAAATATACAGTTATGAAGTTTTGAAACGTTCAGCCACACGTGATATTATTCAAATAAATTTAAGAACTCAACAAGGAAATAATATCATTGTAATAGGAAATCATTGGCCCTCAAGAAGTGGGGGTCAATATAAAAGCGAACCTTATAGAATGATGGCTGCTGAAACATTAAGCTACTGGATAGAAAGGATACAAGAGATATTTGGTAAAAAAGTGCCAATACTTGTGATGGGTGATTTTAATGATACACCTTACAATCGTTCATTAAGAGAATATGCTTTAAGCTCAATAAGTAAAAAGAAAGTAACTTATGGCAAAAAACCTTATTTATATAATCTTATGTGGAAATTAATAGGGCTAAAACAGGCAAGCTATGTTTTCAATTCCGAACCACTTATGATTGATCAATTTCTTGTTTCAAAAGGTATTGCTTTAAATAATTCAAAGTTTAAAGTAATTGAAGACAAAGTTAAAATTGAAATATTTGACGGAATGGTTAAAGGACGATATAATAAACCTGTTCGTTTTGGAAGACCATCAGACAAAAAAACATATAATACAAATGGTTTTAGCGATCATCTGCCTGTCTCAGTAAAGATTATTGAAAAATAAAAATATCCTTAGTTTTGTGTGTTTATATCTTTGTAATTAATTTACCCTGTAACGGAGTGTATCAGAGTGAAATGTACAGGGACTACCCTGTAGTAAAAAGTATCAGAGTGTGTCAAAATTAAATCTAAAATCTCTTTGACCACAGCCTGTTCCTACACCTCAGGGTATGTTTTTTGAAAGGCTTTTATGATTATTATCAGGAACTATAAATTTTTTACCCCCTCTAAATTTTATCTAATTCGTAAGGATGGAACTTTTTATAGTCTTTACTTTCATATTCGAGTCTCTTATTTTTTTAATGTCTCAAACTTCGAAATCTTTAACTATACATTTTAAATTTATTTTACTTTTTCTTTAACTGCAGAGACCGCAACTAATTTATTTTTAACTACAGAAAACACTGCTAAGCACAGCATTTTATTCTCTGAGTCCGCTGTGGTTTATTCTTTTTCTTTAACCTCGTCTGTATGATAGTTCCTTCTTACAG
>CAYNBX010000142.1:0-5252 GCA_964395505.1 uncultured Bacteroidales bacterium
TAAAAAAAATCATTGTTAATATATTTTTCAAACATAAAAATATATCACAAAATAAATAATCGTTGATAGATAAAAAAAATCAATTATGTTGATAAAATTTTAGTCCCGAAAGCTTTCGGAATGTTATTTTAAGCTTTGATTTTAAAATTGTTTGACATTCTGGACAAACACTGATTAAAAATATTATCAAAAACTAAAATTTAAACTTGCACTAGGAAGAATAGGTAATTGATAAATATTCTTGTTAGTTATTCTATTTTTATAGAAGATGTTCTTTCTATCATAAACATTTGTTACGCTAATATTAGCATCAAGTTTTGAATGTTCGCCTATTTCAAAAGTATGTGTTATGTTAATATCTAATCTGTGATAAGTAGGTAATCTTCCTCCGTTAAGTTTTGCATATTGTATGCCGAGTTCTCCATTAGTAGTGATATAATTAGTATTTAATCCATTAATAAAAGGAATTTTTTCATAGTATCCTTGTGTTTTTGTGAAAGGGAAACCTGAACCGAAGTTCCATCGAAGGCTAATTTTCCAGTTCATATTTTTACCCATAACATAAGAGCCAACTAAGTTGATATTATGCCTTCTATCAAAAACAGGAACGTAATTAAGCATTTTTTTATTTCCATATATGTCTTCTATTTCATAAGCACGGTTTACATAAGAAAATGAATATACCGCCCATAAATAGAAACGTATATAATTATATTTTAATGAGAAATCAATTCCTTTTGCATTACCATCTTCAACAATAAAATCTTTTTTCTGAAAATCAGGTTTTTGATAGTTATCGCCTGTATCTTCAAAAATTTTATTACGGTTCATATTAGTAAGTTGAGAGAAATTTTTATAATAGGTCTCTATGTTAAGATTCAAATTTTGTGTCAAATCATATTCAAGACCTAAGATAATATGCTGAGCTTTTTGCAACTTGCTTTTAACAGTTTTACCATTAAATTCTTTTTGCAGATTATCAGGGCCTGATAAAAAGCCATAGAATAAATTGACAATATCTCTATCTGAACTAGCGCTAATAAGATTTTGAGAGTACCATCCTGCAGCAAGTTTTAACCTCAATCTATTAGTTGCATTGTATTTAAGAGCCAGACGAGGTTCAGGAGACATTTCAGACAAAGAAGCATACCATTGAAATCTAAAACCCGGTTCAATGAGCATTTTTCCTTTTGTCAGTTTATACTTAACAAATAAACCCAATTCTGTTGTATTTTCTGATTGCTGTATCAAACGATGTGTTGAGTTAAGAAAATGATAGTCTGTTTTAAATCCCAGCATTTCAAATCCCCATTTTAAAGTGTTTTTATCTATAAAATAGGTAAAATTTAAACCTGTATTAAAACCGTTTATTCCACTATAACGTTCTGGAAATGTTTCCTCGTCAAGAGTTATTTTATAATTTGAATAAGCAAAAATGCCATCAATAAGTACAGGAGAATTTTCCGGGATGATAAGAAAATTAGTACCTCCACCTGAAGACTTCCAGTGATATTTAGATACCTCATAGTTTGCTTGATCTTGAGAATGAAAACCAAAAAAATTTACTTTACTCCCATTAGCTCCGTTGATTGAAGTTTTTCCATATATATCATTGTAATTGTATGGTAAATCTTGTTTAATATAATTATAAAATATATTTTGACTTTTATCTAAATATGAGTTCTTTACTGAAAGAATAAAAGAAGAACTGCCCGGATTTTTATTTGTTTGTTTTTTAAAAGGACCTTCTATCATAAATTTTGACCCAAAAGTTCCGGCAGATAATTTGCCTGCTATTCTTTTTTTATTTCCATCGCGGGTTCTGATATCAATAACAGAGGATATTCTTCCACCATATTCAGCTCCAAAGCCTCCTGTGTAAACATCAACATTCCTTATAATATCTACATCAAAAACAGAAAAAAGTCCTATTGAGTGAAAGGGATTGTAAATTACCATTCCATCAAGCATTACCTTGTTTTGAATAGGTGAGCCACCTCTTATATATAATTGTCCTCCCTGGTCTCCTGTGAAAATTACTCCTGGTAATACTTGCAAGTATTGTGCAAGGTCAGGTTGCCCTCCAATAGCAGGAATCTGGGTCATTTGTTTTGGAGTTATTTTTATTACAGATGTTCTGGTCTCTGTCCTTGCTTCTTCCCTTTTTGCAGTAACTTTTACAGCTCCAAGTAAATATGTTGCCTTTTTTAAAAATAACCTTTTTGATATTAAATCACCTGCTTTTATTTTAATGGAAATTCTTAGAGTGTCATAACCTAAACAGGTAACCATCAAAGTATATGAGCCTGAAGGAATTTTTGAAATTGTAAAATATCCATTCACATCTGTTGCTGAACCATAAGTTGTTTTGTATAAATAAACATTTGTGAAAATAATAGGTTCACCTGTTTCTTTTTCGTAAATAAATCCTCTGATTGTCCCTGTTCTATCTTTTTGTGCTTTGCAATTTTTATTGAAAGAAAAAATCAAAAAAAATAATAATATGAAAGAAATAACTGTTTTATATTTCATCTGACATTTTGTACCTAAAGTTTGAAGTATTTTTAAAAATTCATACAAAAATAATTATTAACTTGAATTATTTATATGAATGATAAAAGATATTTATTTTATTTTTATTTTTTGATAAAGAAAGATTGTATTCACTTACATAAAAAAAATGTTAATTTAGCGAGCAAGAGAGTTTTAATATAAATTTATTTCATTTATTTTTTAATCAAAAATATTAAAATAAATGTTTGTTTTGTGAGTGGTTTCAATAATTTGGTGTTTGTAATTAATATTTTTAAATTTGATAGATAAACATTAACTAAATATATATATCTTATGATTCAGCAATTAGAAATTTTATTACCACACTTCAGCAAAGGCTATCATCTGATTACTAATATTATTGAAAGTAATTTAAAGGATTTGCCTGAAAAGGGTTTAATAAACATTTTTATTAAACATACTTCAGCAGGATTAACAATTAATGAAAATGCCGACCCTTCTGTTAGAGATGATTTTGAGACATTTATTAATGATTTAATACCCGAGAGTTATAAAAAATATACACATACTCTTGAAGGTCCTGATGATATGCCTTCTCATATAAAATCTTCATTATTCTGTCAGTCGCTTACTATTCCAATTACAAATAAAAAATTAAATTTAGGTATTTGGCAGGGTATTTATTTATGTGAGTTCAGAAAAAGAGGTGGAAGAAGAAAATTAATTATTACTGTTTATTCTTGATTTGTTTGGATTAACAATTTCACAATGTGAATTTAGTAAAGACAAGGTATATCTTATCTTTAATTTTAAGAAACGTGAAAAAATTAAAGATTCTTGTTGAGTTCTTTTATGTTTTTATTTGTAAATTTAATAATATCAGGGAAAAATACATTAAATTCAAGTCTATAAAGCGAATAATCTTTTTTTAAGTCTTCAACTGCATTTTCCATACCTGAATCAAATGATGTATTATGAGCCATTCTTTTAAAAACTCTTTGTAAGAATTCAAGTTTAGAATAATTTACAAGCCAGTTTGATGAAATCATTAAAGGCAAAAATGCTTTTGTTTTGTTTGGAAGTATTAAGAAGTTTTTATAAAAGATTTTATAAGCTCTTGATGCAAAATCATTAATATTTTCATTAGAATAATTATACCAGTTTGCAGCTAAAAAATGATCATAGTAAATATCAACTATAACTCCAGAATATTTATGATATTTGTTTTGAAGTCTTTTTTTACTTGACTTAACAGCTATATGATTATCTGTGTAATAGTCAATTTTTCTGTGAAGCTTTATCCCCTTTTTTACAGTTTCTGAATAATTTTCAATATCTTTTCCTTTTACATTATCAGCAATGAAGTTACCGATTATAATATCTTCATTATATCCTGATAAGTAAATATGAGCTAAAAAATTCATTCTTAGTATAAAAAATAATTTTTTTATTTGATTTTAATTGGGTTTGCTAATTTAACAAATATTCTTTTGATACTACCAGGAATTTAATGGAAGAATTACAATTTAAAGAGGATAAAACTTATTTTCACCTCATCCTAACCCTCTCATACAGGAGAGGCTTAGGTAGAGGTCATACTTGCTTTTTATACAGGACTCAATATTTATTTACACAGTTTTTAGAATGCTTACAATCAATCATCCATTCAACCAATCATTCAATCATCCAATCACCCAATCACCCAGTCATTCCATTACTCTATCATTACAATAAATCCAATTTACATGTTATTTATCCGAATCCCGCAAGCGAAAAAATAACAATTTTGTTGCCTTTTAAATCTAAACCTGTCAGTTTGAAGATTTTTGATATGGAAGGAAAATGTGTTTTAACGCAATATTCAAATCAAAGCAACAATTCAAAAATAAAAGTTGAAATTAAAGAAATAAGAGCAGGGATTTATATATTGCAAGTACAAACAAAAAACAGAAATTATTCAACGAAACTAATAATAAACAACAGGGAGACAAACCGTTAGTAATAACCCTGGTTGCGAGTCAATTAATCTTTTTAACCCTTTAATTTTAAAAATTATGCAAAACAAATGGAAAATAATTGTAACAGTAACGGTTTTTATGATGTTATTAAAAATATGCCTTAAAGCTTAAAATAAAAAAAACATTACAATCCAGATGAATAAAGCGTTTCGAGAACTATATAATTTTTTTTTGAAAATAATCGCTTTTTTATTTCCCATAGCTATCGGAATTACTTTTTAAGTTTTTGATATTAAATTATATAAAGTATTAATTTAGATTAAGATTATATTTTTAAAGATAAAAATCAGGCTTTGATGATTTTTATAAAAATATTTACAGAAATAATTACTTTTTTAATAAAAAATTTATACCTTTAAAGGTTCTTTTTTTAGAAAACTTTAAGAAACTTGAGAAATCTAAGAATTATAAAAATACAAATTTAATTTATTAACTTTAAAAAATATATACTATGAAAAAAACATTTCTTTTTGTAATAATACTTGTGAGTTTTGCTTTCCCAATAAAGAAAATAAACTCGCAAACAATTGGCTGGAAAGAATTAGATTTTGTTCCAACATACACATTATATGACGTTTACTGCCTTAATTATGATACTGTGATTGCTGTTGGTGCTAATGGTTATATCATAAGAACAACTGATAGCGGTACAAATTGGGATTCTATACCATCAAATACAACAAATCACTTATATAGAGTGCATTTCGTAAACCAAACAAC
>CAYNBX010000143.1:0-5249 GCA_964395505.1 uncultured Bacteroidales bacterium
ATTTTTACAATCAAAATGTAAAAATCCTCCGGATTTTTACAGAACATTAAATTTTAATTTATGATTTTCCAAACTATTCCAAAATCAAAAGACTTAGTAAATCTTATTTTACTTTTTACTTTAGCCTTTAAAATAAGGAGTTTCCTCCTCTCCTCCTTAGTCGGAATCAATTTTTTACTTTTTTCAATTCAAAACTTGAAACCATAAAAATAAAGGCTTTTAATTTTATGAAATAGTTTTTTGTCTCAAATAATGATCTGCTAAAACAATAGCTGTCATTGCTTCAACTATTGGCACGACACGTGGGACCAAACAAACATCATGTCTGCCTGTTGGTTTTATAAGAACTTCATTTCCATTTTTATCAACAGATTTCTGAGGCTTCATTATTGTTGAAACAGGTTTAAAAGCCACTCTAAAATAAATATCTTCACCATTTGAGATTCCGGCCTGAATACCTCCAGAATAATTTGTTTCTGTTGTAAAATCTCTTCTAAACAAATCATTATGAACAGAACCCTTCATAGCAGCACCTTTAAAACCCGAACCATATTCAAAGCCTTTAGCAGCATTTATGCTTAACATAGCTTTTGCAAGCTCTGCCTGTAATTTATCAAATACAGGCTCACCCAAACCAACCATTAAGCCTTTAATAACACAGCTTACAACTCCACCTGCCGTATCTCCTTCAATCTTCAATTTTTCCAGATACTTTAACATTTTATCTGAAATTTCTTCATCAGGACAGCGAACTAAACTTTTTTCTATCTTATTAAAATCCAAACCCTCATAATTTTTTTTTAATTCTATATCACCAATTTGTGAGACATAAGCTGTAATTTTTATACCTATTTTTTTTAAAATTAACTTAGCAATTGCCCCGGCTACAACTCTTGCAACTGTTTCTCTTGCTGAAGCTCTACCACCTCCTCTGTAATCACGTATGCCATATTTCTTTTCGTATGTAAAATCACCATGAGATGGTCTATACACATCTTTAAGATAATTATAATCCTCTGATTTTTGATCTTGATTTTTTATTATAAAAGCAATAGGCGTACCTAAAGATTTCCCCTCAAAAACACCTGAAATTATCTCTACTTTATCTTTTTCACCTCTTTGGCTTGCTATTATTGACTGCTGCGGCTTTCTCCTGTCTAACTCTTCCTGGATAAAATCAATATCAATATTCAATCTCGGAGGACAACCATCAATTATGCCGCCAACAGCATATCCATGCGACTCGCCGAAAGTTGTTAATCTGAATACCTGTCCAAAACTATTACCTGACATAAATAAATTTTATAAATAAATATCACAAATGTAAAAATATTAAAATTTATTGTAATATAACTTCAAAATATTGTTTTATATTTATGACTTTAATTCATGTATATTTATTAAATAATTTGTTTTTATTATGATTTCTTTAAATGATATTAAAATAGAGCCTATGACATTAGATAAAATTATTGAGGTACAATCTATCTCAGATGAGCAATTCGGTGAAGGATATATCACACAAAAATATATAAGGGAATATATAAATTCAGAAAATCATAAAGTTTATATGGCTCTTTCAGAAAAAAATCTAATCGGATTTTATTTTATGCAAATTTGTTCAATAAAAAAATTAACAGCACAAACTAAGGTTGAAAATAAGATAATAGAAAAAACTTTACACAATTATGAACCTGTTGCTTTTATTGAACATACAGCAGTAAAAAAGCAATTAACAGGTAAAGGTATAGGTAATGAAATTATAAAATTCCAGATAGAAGAATCAAAAAAAATAGCAAAATCAATTTTTCGTATTTCGTGGAAAAGCAGTAATGGCACACATATTGAAAGCATCCTTAAAAAAAATTATTTTAAAAAAGTAATAGAAATACCTGATTATTGGAAAGAAGATAGTATAAAGAAAGCTTATAAATGTGCTGTATGTGGAAATCCACCCTGTAGATGCTCTGCTGTTATATATATAAAATTACTTTAGGAAACATCTGATTAATGATTGACGCTAAAAATTGGCGGTATTTAATTGCAAATCATTATACCCCAAAATAAATACAGCAAATATTTTTAAACTCTTAAATATTTAATTTATTCATGCTTGTTTCTATCCTTTGCTATGACATTTTGCTTTTATTTTCTATTTCCTGATTTATAATCCTTAGAACGAGATGTTAATTATGCTTCCTGTTAAAACTTCCAGATGAGAAACAAAATTAAACAGCTCCTAAAGAATATTATTAACCCCTTGATTTATCAAGGGGTTTAAAATATTTACTTTTTATACAGGACTCAATATTTATTTACACAGTTTTTAGAATGCTTACAATCAATCATCCATTCATTCAATCAATCATTCATTCCCTCATTCCAATAAAAACACCTTAGCGATTAAAATAACAGCAGAATTATTTATTTTAACATTCTAATTCTTAATGGTTCAGATATTTCAATTTTGCTTTAAAAACTGCTATATCTTGTTTTGCTCTATTTATTTTATTTTTAAATTCCTCTTTAAGTAAATCGGCTTTTTTTGATTCTGCGAGAAAACCTATATTATTTTCCCATAGATTAATATTATCTTTGAGTTTATTTATTTTATTAATAATATAATTTTTCTCTTTATTAATAATCTTATAAGCATCAGGGGAATCTTTTATTGATTCAAACCTTGTTTTATAATTCATTGTTTTTATTTCAATAGGATTAATTTTGAGTTCATCTAATTTACTGTTTATCACTTCTCTGAAATTATATTGCAATTTATTTTTTTCTTTTATTGGAACATAACCAATATCCATCCATTGTCTCTGAAAATCTTTTAAAACATTAAGGTTTTCATTTTTATCATCAGAAAATTTATAGTCTTTTATTTCTTTAATCAAATCAGTTTTCATTTTAAGATTTTCATCTTCTCTGGATTGGACATTTTTATAATATTCATCCATATTATTGAAAAACTCATCACAAGCAGATCTGAACCTTTTCCATATTTTATTTGAATATTTTTTTGGTACAGGTCCAATATTTCTCCATTCTTTCTGTAAATTTATAATTTCATGTTTAGTCTCTCTCCAGTCAGTATTAGATTTTAATGCTTCAGCCTGAATACATAAATCTATCTTAAGATTATAATTATTGATTTGCTGTTCTTTCAATTTAGCAAAAAAATTTTTTTTATTAGAAAAAAAAGTATCAAGGTAGGTTTTAAAGCGATTCCATATCTCATCGTTTAATTTTTTAGGAGCACGACCAACAGACTTCCAAATGTTAAGCAATTCATTTATCTGGTCAGTACTTTTCTGCCATCTCCTGGTAGTATTAATTTCTTCAGAAACAATTTTTTCAGCTTTATCGCACAAAGCTAATTTAGCTGCATAATTATTTTGCTGCTCTTGCTGTAATTTTGAGTAATATTCTCTTCTCCTCTCGTTAATTTTATCTGTTGCACTTTTAAAACGCTCCCATATTTCATCTTTTTTATCCCTTGCAACAGGTCCTATTTCCTTCCATTGTTCATGATATTTTTGAAGTTGCTTAAAAGATCTGGTTATTGAGTTTTCCAGCAATAACTCTTCTGCTTTTTCACAAAGTTCTATCTTACTTTCAAGATTTTTCTTTAAATCAAGATCTCTTAACTCTTTATTGATTTTTACTTTATCAAAAAATTTCTCAACTAAAAAATGATAATTCTGCCATAAATTGTTCACCTCTGCTTTAGGCACCATACCAATTTCTTTCCATTTCTTCTGTAATTCTTTAAATTCATCATAGGTTTTTTTAAGTGTCTCCTCCGAATTTATCAGAACCTTCAACTCCTCAAGAATGTTTTTTTTAATTTCAAGGTTTTTTTTCTTTATCCTTTCTTGTTCCTCGTTATATCTTGCTTTATTTTTTTTATAAATATCAAAAGCATTTTTATATCTAAGTTCAATAGGATCTTCAACAACCTCATAGTCTTCCTTTTTCCCTCCCTCTGCTATAAATTTATCAAATCTTCGCTTTTTATCTTCTTTATTTATTTTTAAAAACGCTACTTTTATAAGTGCTACTTTTGTTTTTATAAAATTAATATTAGTTTCTTTAACAACTTTTTCTAATTCCTCAACTAATTGTTCTTTTGAATAAGTATCATAACTTTTCTCAATATCTACTGTAGTTTGCTTTTCAATAACTGCTCCTGCCTCTTCTTTTGATTCTTCAACAGAAATTACACTTTTTTTAACAACTTTATTATCTTTTATTAAAGTAGTTTCCTTATTGTTTATATCAACACTAGTGACTCCTTTTTTTTCAGTAATAATACCTGCATTTTCATTTGAGTCTTCTTTTTTAACTTCCTCCAAAACTTCTACATCTTTTTCTTCTTTTGAACCAGGCTTCGGGCTTTCAATTATCTTTTCTTTTATCTCTTCAACAGCAGTAAGAGCATTATTCTTGCCTTTTTTATCATTTCTTTTTAAAGGTGCTTTTGTCTCATCTATATCCTGTATTATTGATTTTTCCCCTTCAGTAATAATACTTTTCCCCTTATCAGAAACATCATCTGTTTTATCTAAAACTTCAACATTTGATTCTTGTTTTAAATCAGATTTAGATGTTGAATCTTTATTTATATTATCTGCATTATATTCTGTTTTCTTATCATCTTTATTAATATCAGCATTTTTAGTATCATCTTTATTTTCTGATATCTTTTCTTTACTTTTTTTGATGTTTTTAACAGCAGGTACTTTCTTTTTCTTTACAGATTTCCCATCTTTTTTTAAAGATGGTTTTTCCTTTTTCTGATTTGACTCAGCTAGTTTATTTAAATTCTTATCATCATCTACCTGTCTATCAGATATACTTTCTGTTTCCTCAACAGATTTAGAATTCTCTTCCTGAGTTTCATCTTTTGAAATATCAGGAGTCTGATTTAGTTTTTCTTTAACTTCCATATAAATTAATCAAAAAAATTATGAATACTAAATTTGCTTTATAAACTGATTTTTTATCAGTAAGTAATATAAAACTTGCAAAAATAACAATATTTTTGAACCATTAAAATTTTTTTATAATTAGTGTATTTCCATAATGTACATTTTTTTCTTTATTCTCTTAAAAAAAATGCTCATCCAGATGCAGCTTTTGTAAGGTTTTTTTAAAAAAACCACCAAAAAGCACAAATCGGTACTCTGCTTTTTTGACTTTGCAAGCCTTGAAAATGAACATTCTGATTCAAACACTGACTTTAT
>CAYNBX010000144.1:0-5248 GCA_964395505.1 uncultured Bacteroidales bacterium
GAACTTAGTTTTTTTATAGAAAATAAAATGCCATTCAAATGGGCATACATATAATAAAATAATAAAAAAATTAATCAGATGTTAATGGTTTGTCTTATATAATTTCCATTTCAAAAGTATCTGCTATACTTTGTTTTAGTTTTTCTTTAACTTTTTCAAAATTTACTTTACTTCCGAGTTCTTTTTCCATTGATGTAACAGCTTTGTCAGTAAATCCGCAAGGATTAATATAATTGAAATAATTAAGCTTTGTATTAATATTAAAAGCAAAACCATGCATAGTAACCCAATGGCTGCTCCGCACTCCTATGGAACATATTTTTCTCGTTTTTGCATTGTCATTAGTATCTAACCATACCCCGGTTGCTCCTTTTAATCTCTCGGCTTTGATATTATAATCTTTTAAAGTAATGATAACAGCTTCTTCCAGCTTGTATATATAATCTCTAAGTCCTAAAGAAAAATTGTCAAGGTCAATTATAGGATAAGCTACTATTTGTCCAGGTCCATGATAAGTAATATCTCCACCGCGATTTATCTTGTAAAATTTTGCATGTTTGGCTTGTAATTGCGCAGCATTTATAAGTAAATTATTTTCAGAGCCGCTTTTCCCCAAAGTATAAACATTAGGGTGTTCACAAAATATAAGATAATTTATTGTAGGTTTTTGTGATTCAGGGGCAGATTCTCTATTAATGTTTTTTATTTCAACAATCTTGTTGAAAAGAGTTTCCTGATAATCCCATGCTTTTTTATAATCAACCAGGCCCAGGTCTATATATTTTGTTTGTTTATTTTTTTTGAGCATATTTTGTTAATGATATTTCAATTATACATAAGATTATAATAATTATGAGTTATTTATGAAATGTAAAATTTAATAGAAAAAAACCATTAAAACGATTATGCAAATTAACCCCCTGATTTAAGTCAGGGGGTTAATAAGAACTCAAGCACTATATAAAAATCGCTATATTTTTCAATAGTCTGTTAATGAACATGTTTTTCGGCATGATAAGAGCTTCTGACTAAGGGAGCACTTTCAACATATTTAAATCCTTTTTGCAATCCTATTCTTTTATATTTTTCAAAAGTTTCAGGTTTAACATATTCTTTAACTTCTATATTTTCTTTTGTAGGCTGCAAATACTGGCCAATTGTGAAGACCTTACATCCAACAGCTCTTAAATCGTCCATTGTTTCATAAATTTCTTTTTCTTTTTCACCCAAACCAAGCATTATACCTGACTTAGATATTAAACCAGAATCAGAAATATTTTTTATAACATTCAGGCTTGTTTCATATTTTGCTCTGCTCCGTATTTGTGGGCTTAAACGCCTTACTGTTTCTAAATTATGGGAGATGACTTCTGGTTTTGCATTAATAACTTTTTTCAAGCATTCATAATTTCCCTGAAAATCAGGTATAAGAACTTCCATAGTTACTCCTGGATTTATTTCTTTAATAGTTCTAATTGTTTCAGCCCAGAAAAAAGCTCCGAAATCTTCAAGGTCATCTCTGTCAACAGATGTTATAACGCAATGTTTTAAATTCATTAATTTAACAGAATTTGCAACTCTCATTGGTTCTTCCCAATCAACAGATAGAGGTCTGCCTGTCTTTACAGCACAAAATTTACATGAACGTGTACAAATATCACCCAATATCATAAAAGTAGCAGTACCTAATCCCCAGCATTCTCCAATATTAGGACACTTGCCACTCTCACAAATTGTATGCAAATGATATTTTTTAACAATTTCTTTAACTTTTACATAATTTTCTCCTTCTGGCAATTTTATTTTTAACCAATCAGGCTTTCGTCTTGTGTTTATTATTTTTATATCCATTATTTATATTCTATTTTTTAATAAAACTTCATATAAAAAGCTGTCATCTTTTATTAATTTTAAGATAAATAAATTTAAATTAATCTAAATAATTCACAAATTTATATGTTGGATAAATATTATTTCATTAAGCTCCCTGCAGGGTTATGAATAATCACTCTTTTAATACCTTAAATCCGCAAATTACTTCGCAGGGAAAAGTTGAAATGTGAGTCATTGTTAGGCAGCACAGCGAAGAGCATCGTAGGCATAGACCTTGTTACTGTGAGAAGGTCTGAGCGAGCACTTCCAACAATGTCATTAGGTTCAGCTTTCATAAGATTTAGTTTTCAGATATAAGATAATATAAAAGTAAAAATTAATAAGCTTAATATTTTCGGCAAAAATATAAAATATACAAGGAATTTTTATAATGATTATAATTTAATTCTTAGTATATTTTGAAAGGTTTTTTGGGGGAACTAAAATCCTTTGAATACTTTGTGTCCTAAAGTTACAGTAATGAGTTATTCAACTTAGGAATTATTATTGAAATTAAATATTACTCATCCATGTAATTTTTTTACAAATAATTGAGAGGTTTCATATTTAGTAACTATTATCTTTTCACCTTTTTCAATATAACCCATTTCAGCAGTAGCATCAAAGATGTCGTCATCAATTTCAACTTTGCCAACAGGTCTCAGAATTGTATGTGCAACACCAATTTTTCCTATCATTTTTTTATAGATAACATCAGATGAAGTAAATCCTTTATTTTTTTCCTGAATAGTATTTAAAGCGAGTTTGCCAAATATTGTAGATTTTGATGTAAATAATTTTTTGCTAAGATAAAATGATAGGACAATTGAAATGAAGGAAGCAATGATGACTATAAAAAATGCTTTTAACAATCCATTTAATTGAAGTTGATGAAACTCTAAACCGGTATTGTTAACCATGCTTAAAGAAAGTCCTAAAATTATAAAAATAATACCTAAAATTCCTGTAACACCAAAACCTGGTATTACAAAAATTTCAATAGCAACTAAAATTAATCCTATAATAAAGATTAAAATTTCCCAGTTTTCTGCCAGACCCTCAAGATAAAGAGGGGCAAAATAAAGCAAGGCAGCAAAAACTGATGCTGCTAAGGGGAAACCTACGCCTGGTGTTTGAAACTCAAAATATATACCTGCAATAATAATTATTATTAAAATTCCACTTATTATTGGATTTATAAGGAAGCCTATAAAACGGTCAATAGCAGTTAATTTTTGTTTTATAATTTTATATTTTTTTAAACCATATAATTTTAACACTTCTTTTGTATTTTCTGCTTGTCCTTCACAAAAGCCATATTTAATAGCTTCGGAAGTTGTAAATGTAATTACTCTACCTGAATCTGTAATTCCTTTGATAGCTATTCTTGGATCAACCATTGCTTGAGCAATATTAGGGTTACGCCCTTTTGCTTCAGCAGTTGAGCGCATAATTGAACGCATATATGATTGGTATTTATCCGGCATAGCTTCAGCTTTCTGATTAACAACTGTTGCAGCACCAATATTTGCTCCTGGTCGCATGTAAATGCTGTCGCAAGCAATTGATATCAATGCTCCAGCAGAAGCAGCATTGTTATCAATAAAATCGATTACAGGTATTTTCGAATTTAATATCTTTGTCCTGATAGAATCTGCTGACTTAACCATACCTCCATAAGTGTTCATGTGTATGAGAATAAGATCTGCTTTTTCTTCTTCTGCTTGTTTAAATGCTTTTTGCGTCTTTCGCATTACAGGTGGTGCAATTTCTTCTTTTATTTCAAACTGATAAACTTTATATACTTTGTTAGTGTCAATGGTGAATTTTGTTGAATCATCTGCAAAAGCAGAAATATTTATCAAACTAAAAAGTATAAATAAAGAAAATAAAGTTTTAAAGGAATAAGATAAATTGATGTCTTTTAAACTATTATGTGATATTCTGTTTATCAAAAATATTTTAAAATGAAACCAATAACGGATTTTGTATGATATGAATGTATATTTATTTTTCATTAATTTGATGAATTTAAAAAAATGATATATTATTAATATTATTATTGCTTTAAATGTTGTTAATCTTTTTTCTTTTATTCATTTTTCTTCTATATTTTCTTATCAAGTATTGTCTTACCCAATAATTTCTGCTCCAATATTTTCCCCATTTGATATTGGTCCATAAACGTTCGTGAAAATAATATAAAATCAATTTGGCTACTACATCTAAAGCAGTGATGTATGTAGCACTTCTAATTACTTCTTCAGGCTGACTATTAGTAAATCTACTAAAAATAACATAAGTAATAAAAAAGGTTGTAGCAGAAGCAATAATCCTCCAACTTATTGCTTTAGATATACTTCTAACAGGACTGTCTTTTGTAATAGAAATAATATTATCAGAGATATTTTTTTTATCTTGAGACTCATCATTCATTTTTTATATTTGATTTTGATTTGTTAAATTTTTTTAATACAATATTAATCTAATTTTAAGTATTATTCAAAATATTTTTTTATGACATCGAGGAAATCAATAAATACATAGTTGTTTGAAGCGATAATTTCTTTTCCGAAAATATAATTATTATTTCCTTTAAAATCAGATACTTTACCACCTGCTTGCTGAACGATAAAAGCACCAGCAGCTACATCCCAGGGATGCAATCCATATTCGTAAAAGCCGTCAAATCTACCACAGGCAACATAAGCTAAATCTGTTGCAGCAGACCCACATCTTCGAATACCATTCGTATTTTTCATTAAATATTTGAATAATTCCATATATTCATCTAAACGGTTATAATCATAATAAGGAAATCCTGTTGCCAACAATGTATCATCTAAATTATTAATTCTCGAAACCTTAATAGGTATTCCGTTTAAGTATGCTTTACCGGCTTGCCATGCATAAAAACATTCCTGTAAATTTATTTCATAAACTACTCCCATGATAATCTCCTTATCTTTCATCAAAGCAATACTAATCGCATAAACAGGAATAGAATGTATAAAATTTGTTGTTCCATCAAGTGGGTCAATTATCCAGTTATATAAATCACCTTTTTTGGAAATAGTGTTTTCTTCAACGATAAAACCTGCTTGCGGAAGTATTTTTGAAAGTTCCTTCGTCAACTTTCGTTCTGATTCTTTATCAACATAAGTAACAAAATTATGAATACCTTTTTCTTCTATGTCTGATGGTTTGATTTTGTTAACTTCCTGCTTGATAAAACTTCCAGTATCTCTAGCGAGTTTGCAAACTTGTTCGCAAATTATTTCTAAATTCATATTGTTAGATTTTGTTTTTTAATTTTTTATTAGCCTCAACCTTAAAACGGCTTTGCTTTTATAATAAAGTTTAATTACAATTAATT
>CAYNBX010000145.1:0-5131 GCA_964395505.1 uncultured Bacteroidales bacterium
CGTACTGTGGCGTACCGGGGCATAACAGCTTGTATTGAGCTTGCCGAAATAAAGCAATCGGACATTATGGACAAACACTAATTATATTCTTATGGAGTTAAAAAAATTGCTATAAGAATTAAACTATCTTATTCATTTCACGAACCAAAAATTAACAATATAACAATATAACAATTTCAATATAATACCTTAAATTCGAAAATTACTTTGCATAGAAAAGTTTTAAATTTGCGTCAGTGTTGGCGTAGTAAAGCGAAGAGCATCGCAGGTGCAGCCATTGGCACTGTGAGAAGTTCTGAGCGAGCATTTCCAACAATGTCATTAGGTTCTGCTTTGCATAAGATTTAGTTTACTCATATAAGGTAATAATTGAAATCAAAGTGTGAACACTTAAAATTAAACATTATGATTTTTAATATTGCATGGAAAAACATCTGGCGAAATAAACTAAGAAGTTTTATTATTATAGCTGCTGCTGCCTTTGGTTTATTTGGAGGAATATTTTCAATGGCAGTTATGAATGGGATGAGTAAACAAAGAATAAGATCTGC
Source organism: uncultured Bacteroidales bacterium (assembly GCA_964395505.1). Lineage (GTDB taxonomy): Bacteria > Bacteroidota > Bacteroidia > Bacteroidales > AUK083 > AUK083. The sequence continues at coordinate 552 of CAYNBX010000145.1, forward strand.
AATTAAGGAACAAGTATCCAACATCCAGATACATAATCCTGAATTTTTAAAAAACAAAGAAATAAAATACTCAATAAATAATGCGGATTCTATTATTAATATCATTAAACAAAATCATAAAGTTAAAGCTATTTGTAAAAGACTAATTGTAACAGCAATGGCAAGCACTGCTGAAACAGGCACTGGTGTGATAATGAATGGCATTGACCCAAAACAGGAAATTAAAGTTACTAATATTTCCGAGAAACTAATCTCTGGTAATTATTTTAAAAAATATAGAAGAAATCCAATTATTATAAGCCAAAGACTTGCTAATAAACTTAAAGCTAAAATCCGTTCGAAAATTATTATCACTACACAAAATTATAAAGGAGAATTAACAGGCGCTGCTTTTCGTGTTAAAGGAATTTATAAAACTGCTGATTCTTTTTTTGATAAAACAAATGTTTTTGTCTTAAGTAAAGATTTAAACAGGCTTATCAATGAGAATTCAAATAATAATAAAGCTCACGAAATAGCAATTTCATTATATGATGATAAAAACACTAAAGAATTAACAAAAGAATTAAAATCAAAATTTCCTTATTTAAACATCAAAAGCTGGGATGAGATACAGCCTGATTTAAAGATGATGTCATCTTTAATGGATACTGTATCATATCTGTTTTTAATTATTGTTCTCTTAGCCTTAACTTTTGCTATTATAAACACTATGCTTATGGCAGTTTTTGAACGAACTCACGAAATTGGTATGTTAATGGCTATTGGAATGAAAAAAAATAAAATTTTTAATATGATAATGTGGGAAACTATACTTCTATCAATAGTTGGGGCTTTTGTTGGAATATCTATCAGTTATATGACTATCTCTTATTTTAAGATTTATGGTATAAATTTATCAATAGTATCAAAAGGTTTATCAACATTTGGTGTGGATTCTGTTATATATCCTGAAATTGATAACTTTTTTTATATAATACTTACAATAATGGTTATAATTACAGCCGTTATTGCTTCAATTTATCCAGCTTTAAAAGCTATGAAGTTTAATCCAGCAAAAGCTGTTAAAATAAATTAGATAAATAAAAAATGAATAATTTAAAAATAGCATGGAGAAATCTATGGCGTAATAAAAGACGAACATTAATTACAATATCTTCAATATTTTTTGGAGTAATATTTGCAATTTTAATGAACTCTATGCGTGTTGGGTCATTATCAAATATGATTGATAATATTGTTCATTGTTATTCAGGATATATTCAAATTCATGCTAAAAATTACTGGGACGATAAAACAATAAACAACAGCCTTACAATTACCAACTCTTTAACACAAAAAATAAAAGGTATTAAAAAAATCACAAAGACAACAAACAGGCTTGAATATTTTGCTTTATCATCATCAGGAGATAAAACAAAAGGAAGTTCTATTGTAGGAATTGAACCTGAAAACGAAGATAAAGTTACAAATCTTTCAAAATGGATTCATTCAGGTTCATATCTTAAAAATAATGACAAAGGAATACTTATTGGCATTAATCTGGCAAAATATCTTGATGTTTCTGTTAATGACACTCTTGTTTTGTTAGGCCAGGGATATCATGGCGTTTCAGCAGCAGGCAAGTATAAAATTAAAGGGATTTTTAAATTTCCTTCACCTGAATTTAACAAACAGATGATTTTTATGGATATAAATAATTGTCGGGATTTCTTTTCTGCCGATAGTTTGCTTACGTCTGTTGTGATAATGGTAAACGATTATTCAGATGTTTCAGCAGCAATGAAAAAACTACATAATAGTGTTTCAAAAAAATATGAAGTATTATCATGGAAGGATATGCAGCCCGAACTTGTGCAATTAATTGATGCTAAAAAAACAGGAGGAAATATTATTATTCTGATATTATTTATAATCATAGGTTTTGGAATTTTAGGTACTGTTATTATGATGGCTGCTGAACGAAAAAAAGAACTTGCTGTTATGATAGCTATTGGTATGCAAAAAATTAAATTGTTTAAAATATTATTTCTTGAAACCTTATTAATTGGTATAATTGGTGTAATATCAGGTATTATCTTTTGTATTCCTGTTATAGCTTATTATTGGCAGCATCCTCCCTATTTATCCGGTAAAATGGCAAAAACAATGATAGATATGGGATTTGAACCTCTTATGAAATTCTCATGGTCTTTACAGGTTTTCTCCTCTCCTGGCATTATTATTTTTCTTTGTATTTTGATAATATCATTATATCCTTTTTATTATATTCATAAATTGAAAGTTATTAATGCTTTAAGAGCATAATTATGAAAATAAATTATAATAAAACAACAATATATATTAAAAAAATATCGAATTTTAAAAATATGATCTTATGATATGGATTGTCTCATGGCGAAATGTATGGCGAAATAAGTTAAGAAGTTCACTTGTGATATTAGCTATTACTTTAGGTATTTTAGCTGGAGTTTTTACTGTTTCTTTTTATAAAGGTATGGCTGTACAACGTGTAAAAACAGTTATCAATACTGAAACTTCACATATCCAAATACACAATAAATCATATATGCTTAACAATGACCCGATTTATTATATCAATAATATAAATGAAATTATAAGAACAATAAAAAAAATCCCTGAAGTAAAAGCAGTAAGTAAAAGACTTGTCAGCTTTTCAATGTGTGCCACAGCTGAAAATGTAACAGGTGTAAAAGTAACAGGAATTGAACCTGATAATGAAATAAAATTAAGCGACATAAACACAAAAATAATTAAAGGCTCTTATTTTAATGGCGTTCCCAGAAACCCGATAATTATTGGCAATAAACTTGCTCACGAACTTAAAGTTAAAGTAGGCTCCAAAATAGTTATAACCTTTCAGGATATTAACGGAGATATAATTTCAGAAGCCTTTCGTATAGCAGGGATTTTTAAAACAAACAATACTATATTTGATAAGACAAATGTTTTTGTCCGCTTTTCTGACTTGAAACGCATTATTAATTTTCCTGATAACACTTCACACGAAATTGCTGTTAAGCTTAATGATATTGATAATACAAATGTTGTTAAACGAAAATTAACAAGTAAATTTAATAAGCTTGATATTAGCACTTGGGATGAATTAAAGCCTGAATTAGCTTATATGAGCGATATAACAAATTTTTATATGTATATTTTTGTTGTAATCATCTTGCTTGCTCTTTGCTTTGGAATTATAAACACTATGCTTATGGCTGTGCTTGAAAGGGTAAAAGAAATTGGTATGCTCATGGCTATTGGTATGAATAAAATAAAAATATTTTTTATGATAATGCTTGAGACAATATTTTTAACAGTTACAGGCGGCATATTGGGATTAATAACAGGGTATTTTATATCAAAATATTTTGAGACAACTCCCATAAACTTATCAATGTATTCAAAAGCACTTTCTAATTTTGGATATGACTCTCTGGTTTATACAGAGATAAATATTAAAATGATTATTATCATAACAATTATGATTATCATAACAGGTATTATTGCAGCTATTTATCCTGCAATAAAAGCATTATCGAACAAGCCTGTTGAAGCATTAAAAACCGAATAAAATTCTGAAAGAATTATAACATTCTAAAAATATAAATTATGAGTATTATTGAAGTTAAGAATATCACTAAAGTATATGAAGAAACAGAAGTTAAAGTTAATGCTGTTAATGGAATTAACTTGTCGTTTGAACAAGGTGAATTTGCAGCTATTGTTGGACCATCTGGCTCAGGCAAAACAACTTTATTAAATTTAATAGGTGGATTAGACGAACCTACATCAGGAGACATTTTTATTGACAGCATAAATATCAATAACCTGAAATCAAGAAAATTAATTGATTTCAGGATGCGAAATATTGGTTTTGTCTTTCAATCTTATAATTTAATTCCTGTATTAACTGCAAAAGAAAATGTGGAGTTTATTATGCAGCTTCAGGGTAAGGCAAAAAAAGAAAGAGATAAGAGGACAAAAGAACTTTTAACATCTGTTGGCTTAGGCGACAGGATGAACAGTCGTCCAAACAAACTTTCAGGAGGACAGCAGCAAAGAGTGGCAGTTGCAAGAGCTTTGGCTTCTAAACCAAAATTTATTCTCGCTGACGAGCCTACAGCTAACCTTGACTCAAAGTCAACTGAAAACCTTCTTGATATTATGAAACAGTTAAACGAAGAAGAAAAAATTACTTTTATCTTTTCTACTCATGACATTAGAGTAGTTAATAAAGCCAGAAGAGTCATCACTATTGAAGATGGAAGAGTAATAAGCGATGAAAAAAATAATTTATGATACCTTAAATCCGCAAATTATTTTGCAGCGAAAAGTTGAAATGCGCATAAGACTTAGTTTGCGTTTATAAGATAATATTTAAACACTAAATTTTTAATGAGGAAAATTGCTTTCATATCATTTTTCATGATTCTTTTATCCGCCCATTTTTTAATGGCACAGCAGAATAAAAAACAAAGAAATTGGAATTTAAACGGATATTTGAAAAATATGCAAACAGTTTGGATGCATAAATTTAATGATAACTGGATAACAAG
>CAYNBX010000146.1:0-5115 GCA_964395505.1 uncultured Bacteroidales bacterium
TCTTTGGTCATTGCCTACACCGACACCTCGGGGAACGTTTCATCTTTTACTTATTAAATATATTAAACGTTGTAAAACTAATAATATTTTACTTTCAATTTCATTATAAGGCATAATATCATTCTCTATATATAAAATCATAAAAGCACACTTTTTGTTTTTTTCATTTAAGGATTTATATAGCAAAGTTTTGTTTTTTCTATATGCTTCACGAATAAGCCTTTTAATTTTATTTCTATCAACAGCTTTATGAAAATTTCGTTTTGAAACACTAATTAAAACTTGAGCCGGATATTTATTCTTAAAATCCTTAATTTGTTCTAGTTCATCTGTTTTAAGCCAAATTACTTTAAAAGGAGGGATGTTAAAAGAAGTACCTTGCTTAAGTAATATATTTATTGTCTTTTTACTGCATAAACGTTCTTCTTTTTTAAAGGTTTGCATTATGGATTAATTCAAATTTGTTGAAAAGCAAAAAAATTAGCTTATAAAAATAAAACACAAATTTCATAATTCTATATATTCCGAAATTTAAGTATATAAATTTGATTTAATTGATAAGTTTATTTTTCTTTAAATATTGTTCAATAGCCATAGACATTGATGGGGCAGTTTTTGTTGGAGCATTAATATTTAAAGTAAGTCCGGATTCTTTAACAGCTTTAGCTGTTGTAAGACCAAAAGCAGCAATAAGTGTATTTTTTTGTTTGAAATCAGGAAAATTTTTGAAAAGAGATTTTACACCTGAAGGGCTAAAAAATATAATCAAGTCATATTTATTAATATCAATATCCGACAAATCACTGGCAACAGTTTTATAAATTACTGCTTTTTTATAATTTATTTTGTTTGTATCAAGAAGTTTTATAATACTTAGTTTATGAATATTAGAGCATGGCAATAAATATTTCTCATCTTTATGCTTTTTTATTACTTCCATTAAATCTACAAAGTTGTGTTTACCATGAAAAATCTTACGCTTTCTGTATTGTACATACTTTTGAAGGTAAAATGCAGTTGATTCTGAAATACAAAAATATTTCAAGGAATCAGGTATCTCTATTCTCATTTCCTTACAAATTCTAAAAAAGTGATCTGCCGCATTTCTACTTGTTAGGATTATTGCAGTATGTTCTAAAATTGAAATCCTATCTTTTCTGAAATCTCTTGCTTTAATTCCTTCAACTTTGATAAACTTGTGATAATCAATATTAATATTGTATTTTTTTGAAAGAAATCTATAAGGTGATTTTTTCAAATTAGCAGGTTTAGGCTGTGATACAAGTATATTTTTAATCTTCAATTTTAAATATTTTTATATTAAAATATAATTAAAAAAACCTCTTTCTATTTAATTTCCTATCAATTATTTATAAAATATTAATAATGAATTTGGTTAAAACTAAAAGAGGTAAAATTTCGACGCTGCAAAGATATAAAAATAAATGTAATATTGAAAATTTCGAAAATGATATTCCGATTAAAACCCCACGGCTGATTCTATATAAAAATATTATAAAAAGAATAAATATACCGAGATATAGAAATATATTTAATTGAGTATAGGTAGTTAATACAAGATAAAATAATAAAAATATTCCTGTTACAAAATTGAATAATAAAATATTTAATAGATATTCTGAAGTTTGTTTTTTTGTTTTGAAAGTGATTCCTATAAGTTTAATGGTCAACATTTTAAGAAACCAAAAGGACAATATAAACAAAAATATCTTTCCATAGAAAATAAAGCCATTGATTCCGTAATCAGGAATTTTAAAAAAAAAGTAACTTAATTGGAATAAAAATAATGAAAATGTAGAAACAAAAATAAAAGACAGACTTATTGATAATCTCTCATTAAATAAATTGCCGTTCCTTATTAGCTGATTAAGCATTCGCCTTGAAATAAATGCTTTGAAAATTTGATTTAATCTCTTTTTATAAAATACATTTATTCTCGCTAAAAGAAAAAAACAAAGAATTATAATTCCAAAAATCCAATCTCTATTATAGTTTTGAATAGGTTTAGGATTTATATTATTAGCTTTAAGTTGATGAGAAGTGAATAGTGTTTTTATGGAATTATTGCTTTCTCTATCTTTTCTTTGAATAGTTTTTTGCTTTAAGGATAAGTGTTTTAATTTAACTTGATCTTTTGTGCTTTCAAGTTTATTTATAGATGCAGTATTTTTTAAAAGGATAATATTGTTAAAAGAAAGATTGTCTTTCATTGAGAAAGTATTTTTATAAGATAAAGTATTCAAGGCTCTATAAAATTTTAAAAAGCAAAAATAAGTTAAATATATTCATATAAAAAATATAGAATATTTCAATAATTTATTTATAAACTTAAGATTAGTTTTTGTTTGGAAAGTAAATTTCTTAATTTAAGATGTATATAAATTAAAGCATTACAATTATTTTTAAGGGAATAAGTATAAGATATTTATACTTATTTTAAGTGAATATCAGAAAATAGTTGATTAGAAAAAAAATAATTCAAAATATATCATTTCATTTTAATATTGTATTACTTTCGCCGTTGAAAAAAAAATTATTAATCTTTAAATTCGCAAATTACTTCACAGCGAAAAGTTGAAATGTGTGTCAATGTTGGCGCAGCACAGCGAAGAGTATCGCTGGTGCAGCACTTGTTACAAAGAGAAGGCCTGAGCGACCATTCCAAACAATGCCATCAGATTCGGCTTTGCATAAGATTTAGTTTGCTGATATAAGGTTAAACAAAATAAATATTTATAATGAAAATTTTAGTTTTAAACTGTGGAAGTTCATCAATTAAATATCAATTTTTTATAGTAAATAAAGTAACGAAAGTTTTAGCAAAGGGCTTATTAGAAAGAATTGGTTTACGTAACAGTGAATTAACACATAAGCGTAATGACGGAAAAGAATATCAAATAGTTCAGGATATACCGGATCATACAATAGGTATAAATCTTATTCTAAAGGTTTTAACCTCAGAGGAGTATGGTGTAATAAGAACAATATCAGAAATAGAGGCAGTTGGACACAGAGTGGCTCATGGTGGGGAATTTTTTACTAAAAGTGTATTAATTACAGATAAAGTTAAGGAAGGGATTGAAAAATGTATTGAATTAGCACCTTTGCATAATCCTGCTAATTTAAAGGGTATTATGTCAATGGAAAATCTTATACCAGGTATCAGACAGGTTGCGGTTTTCGATACTTCTTTCCACCAAACTATGGCTCCTTATTCCTATTTATACGGACTGCCATATTATCTTTATGAAAAATACAAAATAAGAAAATATGGTTTTCACGGCACAAGTCATAAATATGTTGCTGAAAAAGCTTGCAAAATATTAAATATGGATTTTAAGAATTCTAAAATCATTACCTGTCATTTAGGTAATGGGGCTTCAATTGCTGCAATATTAAATGGGAAATCAGTTGATACTTCTATGGGTTTTACTCCAGTAGATGGATTAATAATGGGTACACGAAGCGGCAGTGTTGACCCAGGAGCTTTGTTATATTTAGCTGAAAGAGAACAATTAAATTTGAAAGGTGTTAATAATTTGATTAATAAAAAAAGTGGTATGCTGGGTATTTCAGGTATTTCTTCTGATTTAAGAGATATTGAAAAAGCTGCTGAAAAAGGTAATGAAAGAGCTCAGCTCGCCTTAGATATGTTTAATCTTAGAGTTGTGAAATATATTGGTGCCTATGCTGCTGCAATGTCCGGAGTAAATATAATTATCTTTACCGCTGGCATAGGAGAAAATTCAGATTACGTTAGAAGAGAAGTTTGTAAAAAATTAGAATTCCTCGGTGTTGATTTTGATTTTGAAAAAAATAAAGGACTTCATTCAAAAGATGCTCTTATTTCAAAAGAAAATTCAAAAGTTAAAGTGATGACTATTAATACTAATGAAGAATTAGTAATTGCTAAAGATACTTATAAGATTATTAATAAATTTTAAAAAAAAGAGATGTTTTTTTAGCATCTCTTTTTTAGTTAATAAAATTATATTTCATCCATTATTTCATCAGTCAACTCAAGATTATGAAAAACGTTTGTCACATCATCATCTTCCTCAAAGATATCAATAAGTCTCATTACTTTTTTAGCTTTTTCAACATCCAGGGTAACAGTTTCTTTAGGAATTCTTTGAAGTTCTGCATTTTCTGGTTCAATATTTAATTCTTCCAATTTTTTCATCATTGAGCCAAAATCTTCCATACTTGTAGTTATTGTGATTATCCCATTTTCAACTTCAAAATCTTCAGCACCTGCATCAATAACTTCCAGTTCGAAATTTTCTAAATTTAAATTTTGTTGAGGAATTGTAAATACTCCTTTTCTGTCGAATAAAAAGCTTAAAGAACCGTTTTTTCCTAAACTCCCATTATTTTTATTAAAGTATGCTCTGATATTGCTAACTGTTCTTTGAACATTATCCGTAGTGCATTCAACAATAATTGCTATACCATAGGGAGCATATCCTTCATAAATAATCTCCGTGAAATTGGCTGCATTTTTATCATTACCTCTGTTAATTGCTCTTTGAATATTATCTTTAGGCATACTTGCTCCTTTAGCATTGGCAATTGCCACCCTAAGTCTAGGATTGCTATCCGGATCTGGGCCCCCCTCTTTCACTGCTACAGTGATATCTTTTATAATTTTTGAAAAAATCTTTGACCTTTTTGCATCTGCTGCTCCTTTTTTCCTTTTAATAGTTGACCATTTATTATGTCCTGACATATTAATTTGGATTTTTTATTTTTTATTTTTTTAATTATATTTTTGTGTAAAGTTAATAAATATTTTGATTTGTAATCATAAAAAAATTAGATGTAATTTGTTATTTTAATTTTATAAATCTTTTTTAGTAAAATTATTATTTGAATATATTGACCGAAAATGAGTTAAAAATTCAACACAAAAACAGGTCAAAATTGCAAAAAAACAAAAATATGAAAAAATAAGTTTGAAAAATAGGAAAAATCGTTATTTTAAAAAAGATTTTAAGGGGAAAGTTTAATGACATTGAACAGAATATTACAAGCACAGCTGAAATTTACCCTGAATATCAAGTAGGGCTTTATGAAAAAGTCTGATGCGTGCCG
>CAYNBX010000147.1:0-1100 GCA_964395505.1 uncultured Bacteroidales bacterium
AGAAATCGGACATTATGGACAAACACTGATTATTTAAACAAATTTTTAAATAGAATCTATGAACATTTATATTTTAGGTATAGAATCATCGTGTGATGATACTTGTGCAGCAATTATTAATAAGAGGAAAGTTTTATCCAATGTTATTGCTAATCAGGAAGTACATAAAAAATATGGTGGTGTAGTACCTGAATTAGCTTCCAGGGCTCATCAGCAAAATATTGTACCTGTTGTTGACAGTGCATTAAAGATTGCAAAAGTAAATAAAAAACAGCTTGATGCTGTAGCTTTTACTAATGGACCGGGATTACTAGGCTCTTTATTAGTAGGTGTTTCTTTTGCCAAATCATTTGCTTTAGGCTTAAACATTCCTTTGATTGAAGTTGACCATTTGCAGGCTCATATTTTATCACATTTTATTGAAGAAGATGGTAAACCATTTCCTGAATTCCCCTTTTTATGTCTTTTAGTTTCAGGAGGTCATACTCAAATTGTTGTTGTTAAAGATTATTTTGATATGAAAATTATTGGGCAAACAATTGATGATGCTGCTGGTGAGACTTTTGATAAAGCTGCCAAAATAATGGGAATAAATTATCCTGGTGGACCTTTAATAGATGAAATCGCTAAAAAAGGAAATCCTGATGCTTTTAAATTTCCAAGACCTCATGTTAAAGATTTGAATTTTAGTTTTAGTGGATTAAAGACTTCTTTTCTATATTTTGTAAGAGACCGTTTGAAAGGAGATAATCATTATATAGAAAAAAATAAAGCAGATTTATGTGCTTCAATCCAAAAGAGTATTGTTTCAATATTAATAGAAAGGCTAAAACAAGCATCTGAAAAAACAGGCATTAAACAAATTTCTATTGCTGGAGGTGTTTCAGCAAATTCTGTTTTAAGGAATGAGCTATTAAAGGCTGGAAAAGAATTAAACTGGCAAGTGTTTATGCCACCAAAAGAATACAGCACAGATAATGCTGCAATGATTGCTATTGCCGGATATTTTAAATATCTTAATAATGATTTTGCTGAACAAAGTATTGCTCCTTATGCAAGAAGAAAATTATGAGATTTACTCTTTTTACTTTAGCCACAGT
>CAYNBX010000147.1:1200-5112 GCA_964395505.1 uncultured Bacteroidales bacterium
CATTTTACTTTGCTGTACTTTAAACTTTTTTTCAACTTAAAAACTCACAGCTCACTGCTTTTTTATTTTTACTTTTAACTTTAGCCTTTAGCCTTTAAACTTTACCATAAACCCATTTAATCACATCTCAGTAAAACGCTCATAGTCTGACGCTGGTGTTATTTTTTTATTGAATCGGTTGTAATGATAATAATATTTCGGTTGGTTCTCCTTTGGGATTTGCTGTATTATGTATTCATTCAAAAAATAATCATAAATATAATCTGCATATCTTTCCCCTAAAACTGAACTGAATTTATATATGTCGTCAACATTTAGCTCTTGAGAACTGTATTTGTAACGTACCTTTCCTGTGAAAGGATTGTATGTAAACCCGCCTTTAAATTTATCTGTTATATATTGACTGTCATATAATAATTTTTTGTGATATTTTGTATCGTTTAGTTTCGTAATTTCAAACCAACTGTTAATATTAATAGCATTAATATCGAAATTTTTGTAATATAAAATTGTATCATCATATATATCATTGTCAGATATAGGCATTTTATATTCTTCTATTTCTAATTGTGCGATATTTAATATATAGGCAGAAGTTTTAACAGATAAGAATTTATTTAAGTTATTGCTCAAATAAACATTAAACCCCATTTTGCTTAATTCAACATTTAAATTATCGGTATAATTCTTTAAAAATATAGAATCTGATATATATTTTAAAAACAGGCTGTTTTCAAATAGTAAAGAGTCTTTTGTAAAATCATCATAAGAGTCAAAATTTTTAATCTCATAAGTTTTTAAATTTGTTTTATATACAAAATCAGGAGGTAATATTAGTATTGATATGTTTTTATTTGCACTAACATATTCTCTGGCTATTTTTTTTTCAATATTACACGAATTTAAAATTAAAAGTATTGATAAAAAAAATGCCAAATTATATACTTTATATTTTGATTTTATTAACAATATTAACAAATTGAATTATAGTATTTTTAAATTGTTTTTTAATATTTTTAAGTAGTTTAGTAATATTAAATAATCTCTTACCGGATTTTTGAGCCTCAGCTTCTTTCCAGCTTTTAAGATAAGATTTTTTAAAAGATTTAAACCATTTATCATCATTTGTATATTTAAAGATATTTGATTTCGGATTATTTTTTGGATATTCATTATAGTCTTTTATCGCAATCTCTTCTCCTAAAATGCATTGAAAATATTGCATGCGATTAATATAATAATTTCTTTTTTTTATTATTTTTAGTAATCTAAAAGACTTTAAATATTTTTTTTGCTGAATATAATAGCTCACTGAATATTCAATAAATTTCGGATTATTGCTTGAAGCGATAAAGTTAAATAAAGGAACATATTTTATGTTAAATCTTTTTATCTGATTATCATAATAATAATTTTCAGTTTTTTTATAATTATAGAGCAGTTGTGTGAAATTATCATTTGCCAAATTTTGCTTTATTTCCTTGATTTTCTTTTGAAACCTGACAGCTTGAGAATATTTTTGTAAGGTTTCTTTTGCATATTTATCAGATATATTACACAAAGAATTTTCAGATACAATTTTATCTGCAGCTTTAAGATAAGCTTCTGCTTTAATAAAATTTTTGGTATTTATGTTTTTTTGAGACATAAGGCAGTTTTCCTCATATTCATCTTTAGTATTTTGACATTTCTTCAAATATATTTTATCTTTTAAATACTTTAGAGCTTTGTTAACATCATTATCATAAGCAAGCATATATTTCTTTTGAGAATTAATTGAATTATTTAATATTTTCCATGCTTGGTCTAATTCATTTCCCCATGCTTTTATATTTCCTGTTTTTATTTCATTCAAAAGAATCGGTTTTTCTGTTTTTTTAATAAGAAAATCCAATTTTTCATCTATAACAAAATCATATTTTGATTCTATCTTTTTAGCTTTTTCTAATTTGCTTAAAGCATCTTTAAACTTTTCAGTGTTAAGCAATTGCTCTCCTTCTTCAATTAATTTAAGATAATATTGATGTTTTATTTTTGAAAGCAAATTTATTGCATCATTATTATTTGTAATTTCTTTTTTATTTGATTTTTGAAATTCCAGGGCTTTATTAATATATTTTTTAGCATCTTCATTATCATTGTCATTTAAATAGTTTTCAGCTTTTATTAAAAAATCTTTATAAATGCCTTGCTTTGCAAGTTTCAATCCTTGATTTAAACTATTACTAACATTAATATCATTTTTTGATTTATTTATTTCCAATGCTTTGTTAAAATATTTATATGCAGTATAATAATTTTGTGCTCTTATTTCTTGCTCGCCTTTTTGTATGTATAGATTTTGTATTTGCTTAAATATTTGTTTAATATTAATATTAGAATTTATATAATCACAATTTGAATGCTGATAATCTATTGCCTTATAAACATAATCTTCTGCAAGGTCTAAGCTGTCAATTTGTACAGCTTTTTTTGCAACTTTAAGATATGAGTAATATATTCCATACTTAGCAAGTGCAATATCTTTAAAAATATTTTTAGAACAATTAATATTTGCTGCTTTACAAAAACTTTTATCATTTGATAGAATTATCAATGCTTGATTGTAACTTCCATTATTAATAAATTCCTCAGCTTTTGAAATATAGCTTTTATAAATATTTTTTTCAAATTTCTTTAATAATTTATTAAAATCAGGGTCAGTATCAGAATATATTTTTGATAATATTTTATTTACAGTTTTTTCTGTATTGGCAATATATTCTTTGTTATAATTAATTTTTGTAAGGTTATAGAACAACGAAGTATAAAGAGCAGAAACTTGCCGTGATTTGTAAAAATAGCTTACAACATTTTGAACATATTCATCTGATAAAGTTTTTAAATCTTTGTTATAGTTTATATGTTTGATATTTTTTAATGTTTCATTTAGATTTGAATTTAATTGATTTTTTTGTATTTTCAGATCATATAATTTATTTATAAAACTTATAGGGTCGAAATTTTCAAGATTTAATTTTTGAGAAAAATGTTTATTATCAAGGTATTTAATAATCCTTTCAATTTCGTCAAGTTTTATGAAATATAAAGGTATTTTGTCATAATTTTTGAGGTCAATAAGTTGTATTTTATCAAATGCAGAATCTATAATTGATTTTGCTGCATAATAATTATTTATGAACATTATTCTGTCATCAAAGCGCTTTTTATCAGAATTATCATAATAAAAATTTTTATTATCAATCCATACTTTGAAATCAGTATCAGGGATTGTATCTTCGAAGGTAAATGCAGCAATCCTTTGATTTTCCTTGTTTAAACCTATCTTTTTAAAAGTATAGATTTTATAAAATTTATTATTTTGTTGGAGAATGTTTACCTTAAAATCTGCTTTTGAAGGAATTAAAACATCTGAAATATTAAAACCTTTATAAGCTGCATTTCCGCTGCAGGTTTTATTATTCAATTCTATTATAATTTTATAAATGTTTGAGTTTATTTTTTTGATAATTATTTTCTGCTTATAATAAAAAGTGTAATGAGGTAATATAGAATCCTTTGGTATGCTTTTAGAAATTTCATGAATGAAATAATTACTGATAGCCTGGTTATTATTAGTGTGAGAATTGATTTTTACATTATAAAAATATTTTTGTGTGTGTTTATGAATGATTGAATCCTGGGAATATGTATTAAAAGTGAAAAACAGCAAAAACTGTAATACAATTAAAACAAATTTTTTTTTCAAGTTAGTTAATTTTTAATTGGTGAATTTAAAATAATTAGTTCTGTAAGGAAACTCATAAAGGTATAAGTTTTATTGCAAAAACTAATTGGCAAAGATAGTATTTAACAGATTAATTTCATGAGTTTTCAAGAAAAATAGTAAAGAAAGAGTATTAGGTTTATTAA
>CAYNBX010000148.1:0-5065 GCA_964395505.1 uncultured Bacteroidales bacterium
GTAAAATAATTGTAATCTGCAAAATTATCATTACAAATCAATTTTTATTTCCATAGATTTTTTAATACAGTATGAAAATTTACTTTAGCAATTTGATTTTATTCTTTGAATTTAATACTTCAACAGCTTTGAGAAAAATCTTATCTGTTTTATTATAAATAGGATAAAAGCCTTTATCATCAAATATATCACGTGCTATAAAAGCTTTTAATAAATTTTTTATTTCCTTATCAGCATTGTTTTTTGTTGAGACAATATTCCTTTTAATTCTATTTTTATTAGCAAAACGAATAAAGTCATTAAAAGTAGAATCATTTATTATAAAATTTTTATCAAAGTTCTTAAAGGTCTTAAAATTATGTAATTTTTTACGATTAATATCAGTATAGTTGAAAGCATACTGAAATACAAGTCCTTTATTAATCAAATCATTAAAATATTTATAATTTTTACCTGATTGAATAGGTACATAAATATCAGGCATAATGCCACCACCTCCGTAAACTATTCTTCCCTTAGGGGTAGTGTATTTTAATGAATCAGCAAAATGGATACTATCAGGATGTTCCATTTCTCCATCAACAAATCTATTATAATATTCATTGTAATATGCTGCAATGCCCTTATTATATGGTCTTTGAATGCATCTTCCAGTAGGAGTATGATATCTTGCAACTGTTAATAATATTGCAGATCCATCTCCAAGATTTAACTGTTCTTGAACCAAGCCCTTACCAAATGATCTTCTTCCAATAATTAAACCTCTGTCATTATCCTGTATTGCACCTGCCAATATTTCGCTAGCGGAAGCTGAACCCCCGTCAATCAAAATAACCAGAGGCTCTTTTTCGAAATCACCTTTACCAGTAGCATAAAAATATTTTCTTGGACGATTATCACCTTCAGTATAAACAACTAATTTGCCTTTTTCTAAAAACTCATCTGCCAGGTCAATTGCTGACCTAAGATATCCTCCGGAATTACCTCTTAAATCAAGAATTAACTCTTTCATACCTTTATTTCTAAGAGTATCAACAGCCTTAATAAATTCCTCATTAGTAGTTGCGGAAAATTTACTTAGTTTTATATAAGCTATTGAATCATTTATCATATAATCTGCGTTGATACTATAAGTGGGTATTATATCCCTGGTAATTGTAAAATTTAATAAATTCAGGACACCTCTTCTAAATATGCTAAGCTTAACTTTTGTGCCCTTTTTACCTTTTAATTTTCTTATAATATCTTTAGTAGATATTTTTATGCCTGCTATATTTTTGTCATTAATTTTAATGATTTTATCGCCTGCTATAATTCCAACCTTCTCAGAAGGTCCACCGGTGATTGTATGTATAATTGATATTGTATCTTTTATAATTCTAAATTCAATGCCAATACCTTCAAAATTTCCCATCAAAGGGTCGTTTATATCATTAAAATCTTTTGCGGTTATATAAACAGAATGAGGATCTAAATGTTGCAGCATCCCATTGATAGCTTCTTTTTCCAGGTCATTTTTACTTACAGAATCAACATAATCTTGTTGTATATAATTAATAACAGTGTTTACTTTATTATATTTATTACTTGTAATTGAAAATATTTTATTGTTAAATGATGATATTGAGGCGAACTTTGTTCCTAATATAATTCCAAGGATAAATATTACAGAAAATAATATCGGTAAATAAATATAAATCTTTTTATTGTTGACTTTCATTTTATATGGTTTAATACATTTTAAGCTATAAAATTTTTGAATAAAACTAAAATTACAGTTTTTTATTTTGTTTATAACATAATATTCAAAATCAAAATAATATATTACGTCAAAAATAGATTAGGATAATGATTAATAAAAAAGCTCCCGTTTTGGAGCTCTTAATAAGATAAGAGTACCCGGGGTCGGGGTCGAACCGACACGAGTATTACCTCATTGGTTTTTGAGACCAACGCGTCTACCAATTCCGCCACCCGGGCTCTTTAAAAATAAATTTCTTAACTGATGCAAAGTTATTCAAAAATTTATATTAACAAACCATATTTTAAAAGAAATTCAGAAACTTAATAATTATCCTTAAATCCGCAAACTAAATCTATTACGAAGCTGAATTTAATGCCTTTGACAGCAATGCTCGCTCAGAGATTCTTAGCTTAGATAGTGCTGCGACCCTGATGCTTTTTCCCCGGGCTGCACCAACACTGACTCACATTTCAATTTTTCATAACGAAGTAGTTTGCGTATTTAATAGTTATAATTTTTGGTATTATAAATAAAATTTTAATTTTGCAAGCTGAAATTAAATTTATTTTTAAAATCTAAAAAATGTCAAAGCAGGTAAGTATTTTTTCAGGTCGTGCTTCAAGATATTTGGCTGAAAAAATTGCAGCAAGATATGGTAAAAAACTTGGTAAAATTAATCTTACAAAATTTAGCGATGGAGAATTTCAACCTTCATTTGAAGAAACCATTCGTGGATTCGAGGTATTCATTATTCAATCTACTTTTGCTCCGGCTGACAATCTTCTTGAGCTTTTATTAATGATTGATGCAGCTAAAAGAGCATCAGCAAGAAATATTGTTGCTGTTATTCCTTACTTTGGCTTTGCCAGACAGGACAGGAAAGATAAACCTAGAGTGTCTATTGGATCTAAATTGGTTGCTGATTTATTAGAAGCTGCAGGTGTAGATAGAATTGTCACAATGGATCTTCACGCTGACCAAATACAAGGTTTTTTTAACTTACCTGTTGACCACTTATATGCTTCTACAATTTTTATCCCTGTGTTGTTAAAAATGAATATACCAAATATTGTTATGGCTTCACCTGATACAGGAGGGACAAAAAGAGCAGCTTCTTATGCTAAGTTTTTAAATACTAATTTTGTTATCTGTTTCAAACAACGAACAAAACCTAATTCTGTTGATAAATTAACAATTATTGGCGATGTTAAAGAGAAAAATGTAATTTTAGTTGATGATATTATAGATACAGCTACTACGATCACCAAAGCAGCTGATATGATGATTGATAAAGGAGCTATAAGCGTAAGAGCTATTTGTACTCATCCGATACTTTCCGGCAATGCTTATGAAAAAATTGAAAAATCAAAGATTGTTGAAATTTTTGTTAGTGACACTATTCCTTTAAAGAAAAAAAGTGATAAAATCAAAGTTATATCAACAGCAAGTTTATTCGCAGATGTAATCCAAAGAATTCATAAATGTGAATCAATTAGTGGACATTTTCAATTTCCAACAATAGGATAAATTAAATATTAATTATTAAAATTAAATAATGAAAACAGTATCATTGAGCGGTTCTCTTAGAGAGAACGTAGGAAAAAAAGATGCTAAAATGAACAGAAGACAGGGTAAAATCCCGTGTGTTATTTATGGGGGGAAAGAACAGGTTCATTTTACAGTAAACCAGGTAGATTTAAAAAAAATTATCTTCACCCCTAATGTTTATCTAATTAAATTAAACATTAATGGTAAAGAATTTAATTCTATTTTACAAGATGTTCAGTATCATCCTGTAACAGATAATTTTTTGCATGTGGATTTTCTTGAGGTTTTCCCGGATAAACCATTAGTAATAAGTATCCCCGTAAAATTTGAAGGTGATGCTAAAGGTATACTAAAAGGAGGAAGATTAATCAAAAAAATAAGAAAGCTGAAAGTTAAAGCCTTACCTAAGGATCTCCCTGATGAAATATTATTAAAAATTGACGATCTGGATATTGGAGATTCCATAAAAGTTTCTGATGTTAAAAGAAAAAATCTTCAATTTCTGGATTTACCTAATGCAATCATAGTTGGAGTTAGGGTTACAAGAAAAGTTGAAGAAGAGGTACCTACTACTACTGAAGGAGAAGAGGAAACAGCTAAAGAAACTGAAGAAAAAACCGAAGAAGGAACAAAGAAAGCCTAGTAAATTAATTTTAAATACTTTTTAAAGCATTACATTATTTACAAAGCTAATGCTTATGTTTGAACTAAAAGGTATAAAGTAACATAAAACTTTATACCTTTGTTAATTTATAATGTAAATTTTAAAATTGAAATACTTAATTATAGGTTTGGGAAATATTGGTGATGAATATGCTAATACTCGTCATAATATTGGTTTTATTGTGTTAGATGCTGTAGCTCAGCTTGCGCATGCCACTTTCAAAATTGACAGGTATGCTTATGTCACCAGAGTAAAATATAAATCTAGAATTTTTGTTCTTATAAAGCCCACAACATATATGAATCTTAGCGGTAAGGCGGTTAAATACTGGCTTAACAAAGAAAAAGTGCCCCTTGAAAAAACTTTAGTTGTTGTTGATGATACAGATTTAGCTTTAGGAACCTTACGAATGAAGGCAAAAGGAAGCGGCGGTAGTCATAATGGTTTAAATAATATTATTGAAATGTTAGGCACAACAGACTTCCCTCGTTTACGTTTTGGGATTGGTAATGATTTTGCAAGAGGCTTTAAAATAGATTATGTTCTTGGGAAATGGTCTAAAAAAGAAGAAAAAATATTGATTCCACGTGTTAAACAAGCCGTTGAAATGATAAAAAGTTTTGGAACACTTGGTATTGAACAAACAATGTCTGAATTTAATAATAATTAATTTTTTCGATTAGGACTTTTAAAAATATTATTAATGTATAATTGAATAGACAATTAACCTTTTTTTGAGTATCCTGTAGGGATTATCATATAAAATACCTTCCTCGGATTTAAGATTTCTTTTTTCTCTATCAGCAGATACAACTCACTTACAATAGAAATTTTATTCTTACTGACTTCTCTTTGTAGTTAGCTTAAAGAGAAGAAGTATTCCTTAAATGATATGAGTTCTTTTATATAGTTGACTGCTGTTAATTTTAGTAAAATTTTGCTAAATTTACTATTTTTCGGCAATGAACTCGAATTACATCTAATATTTTTTGATGTGGAAGTGCAAGTTTTACTTTTTTACCTTTTCTGAGATGAGATTAATGATGTAGCAAAAACCAGATGTATATGAATGTGAAGTGGGGATTTAAAAAATGCTGACTGCAGTACGT
>CAYNBX010000149.1:0-5062 GCA_964395505.1 uncultured Bacteroidales bacterium
AAAAGAGATAAAAAATAAAGTTCTTGAGATGAAACTTCCTAAAGAAGTTGCAGAAAAGTATAAACTAAAAACAATTCGCCCCGGAAAATATAATTTCTACGGCTTTGGTGAAATTGATTTACGAACCCTCTCGCTTAAAAAAGCAGATGAATTAGTAAAAAATAAATTCCCCTATTTAATTTTGAAAAAGATTAAAGATACTTCAGAAGGGAAAAAAGATGATAAAGCAAAGAGTGATAATGTATTAAAAAAATCACATAAACCATAATAAAATCCTCATATCATAATAAATAATAAGTAACAATTGTAATTTTTTCATGACTTAAATTTTTTAAAGGGCTGTCAATATATAGAGACAGCCCTTTTTTGTGTCCTTTTTATGGAAAATTCCGAAAATTATCTTTGTTTAAAATTTATAAAATGAAATTATTAAAAGAAGTTTCTGAAAAATATCAATTAAAAACTATTAGACCGGGTAAATATCATTTCCCTGATTTTGGGCTTATAGATTTATCTAAAATAACTATTCATGAAGCTGATGAATTAGTAGATAAAGGTTTTCCTTTTTTAGTTAAAAAAAAGATAAATATAAAACATATTGAACCTGTTGTAAAAAAAAATAAAAAACCTAAAACCCCCGAATTTGTACCTATTGATAAATTAAGAAAAAATAAAATGTTTATCAATAATCTTTTATCTATGGATTGGGGCGATTTGTCTTATCAAAATAAACTTATATTTAATAATTCCGAAGCTTATTTTATAGAAAAAAAATCTCTTTTTATTTCTAATTCTCATAAAAATCGTGAGATGCGGTCTCTTCATTCTAAAATCAAAACAATAAATCCGGACTCTAAAAATAATGAAAAGAGAAAAAATATTATTCAAAAGATTGCAAAACTTGATGATGAAATATTTCAAAATTGGCAGATGATAGATAATTGGGAAGAAAATAAAAATAAGAAATCGTCTATTAAAGAGAGCGAAATTAAAAAGGCTGTAGAAAAAGCATTGGAACGTGATAAAAAAATACGTACTCATAAATCTTATATTTATCGTGCTGAAAAAACCTTACCTAATATGAAATCTGAAACTAAAAAACAAAGAGATAAAATTGAGCGTAAAAAGAAAAAGATAGAAAGATATAAAATGGAATTAGAAAAAGAAGGTATTCATTATGAATAATATAAATAGTCATTTTGTATATTTTGCAGACAAACAAATAGGCGAATATATTGGAGATATTAAACATAATACTATATATCCTTTTTTTAGTAATGGTCAATGGGCGATGCATGATTTAATATCATGGTTATTAAAACAGACAGGTCCGGCAGATGTACAAATTAGCACATTTTCTATTTCTGAAATAGCTATAAGAACCTTGATTCACTTATCTAAAATAGGTATGATAAAATCCATACAATGTATTTTTGATAATACTATTCAAAAAAAGAAACTTCAATTATTATATTTTATTTCTCAATTAACTGGCGAGATATATATAGCTCCAAACCACTCCAAAGTATTATTAATAAAAAATGATGATTGGAGTATATCGGTTATCAGTTCCGCAAATATGACGCCTAATCCCCGAAAAGAGGCAGGAGTAATATCTACTTATAATAATATTTTTATTGATATTCAAAAAAAATATAATGAATTTATTTCTGAAAGTAATAAGATAAATAATGAAATTATCTGAAAAGGAATTAAACGAAATAGAACAATATGCCTTTAATTTATTAACATGGAAGGATATATCTCATCTAATGGGTATTAATTTGTCTGAATTTAAACAAGAATTAGATGACGAGTCAAGTCCTATCCACTTTTTTTATTGGAAGGGCAAAATTAAGAGGAAGGCATTATTGCGTAAACCTGTTTTAGAATTAGCGGAAATGGGAGCTCCACAGGCGGAATTGTTAGCCCAAAAATTTATGGAAGAACAGAATGATGCAGAAATTGATGAATAAAGATATAAAAACAATCACAAAAAAAGCTGAACTTTATAAAGAGAAACTTACTTTTTTTGAGAGACTTCAATTATATTTATTTGATGATGATAAAAGTATTCCTTATTATCATTCCTTTACTAAAAAAGAATTGGAGATTAAACATAGATACGCTAATGTCTTCGCTTATTGGATAGATAAACCTACTATATCAGAAAAAAAAATTGTTCAATATATTGAAAAAACTTTTAATATAGAAAAAAGCCAGGCTTATAGAGATATTAATTATATTAAAATATTGCTTGGAAATGTCAAAAATGCTTCTAAAGAATGGCAGAGATATAAAGTTATAGCCATGATTGATAAGGCTTATGAAGTAGCAGAAAATAAGCATGATGCAAAAAGTATGATTATGGCTGCTAATGTTCTTGGGAGATATACACAACTTGATAAAGAAGAAATATTAAAATTACGATATGGCGATATTGTTCCACAATCGTGGGAAATAACTGGTGATGTAACTGTATTAGGGATTAAACCTATTGATAATCTTAAAGAAAAACAAAAAAAGATGCGTGAAAAATATGGCGGAGATTTTGAAGAAGCTGAAGTGTTAAATGAATAAAAAAAAAATATATTTCAATAATGGGCAGCGTGAACTGATAGCTTTTGGTGCAAATTCCGAGACAATAGTTGCTGCTCGTCGTTTTGGCAAAAGCGATGGTATAATAGGACCGCGAATGTTAAGAAATATGCAGGCAATGCCAAAATCTGCAGGAGCTATATATGCAGCTACATTTCAGCAAGCTTTATCAAGAACTTTACCTGCTGCTTTTACATCCTTAAACAGAATGGGTTTCAGAAATGAGATTCATTATTTTATCGGGAGAAAAGCCCCTAAATCTCTTAATTTTGAAAATCCTTATATTGAACCTAAAAGTTGGGACCATGTCATTCATTGGTATAATGGTCGTATTCAACATATATTGTCTCAAGATGTTAAATTTTCTACAAATTCCTTAACTCTTGATGATATAATGGTTGATGAAGCTAATTCAATTAATCCGGATAAATTTTTTAATGAAGCCGTACCCGCTTTGTCAGGAATGGTGGGTCATTTTAATAATATCCCATGGCATAGAGGAATTACAATCGTATCAGATATGCCTCAAGGTAAACATGGGGAATGGATATTGAATCGTAAAAAATTAATGGACCCTGAATTAAAAGAAGCAATATCCGGCACATTATATGAAATTGAAAGATTAAAAAAATTAAAGGGTATAAATGCCCAATCACAACTTAAACATGAAAGACAAGAATTAAATTTTTTACGAAAGCATTTTCATTATTATAGAGAATTTGATGCAATAGATAATCTTGAAATATTAGGAGAATCTTATATTAGAAAGATGAAAAGAAATCTGACTCCAATAATATTTCAAACTAGCATAATGAATCATCATATAACAAAATTGATTAATGGTTTTTATGCAAATTTAGAGCCTAAAATTCATTACTATGATGCTTATAATAATAGTCTTATAGATAATATTCGTACTCCAATGGGTAGTATTGATATGAAAAATATTAAGAAATCCGTATATGAATATGATTCCGATGTTATATCTGACCAGCCCTTAATTATTGCACTTGATTATAATGCTAATATCAATTGGATAGTGGTAGGACAAGTTTATGGAACAGAGATGCGAACAATAAAAAGTATGTTTGTAAAATATGAGCGTAAACTTCGTGAGCTTATTTCCGATTTTTGTGATTATTATAGAAATCATCCCAGAAAACAAGTTATATATTATTATGACGAGACTGCCTTACAAGGGGCTTATGCTTCAAGTAATGAAACTTTTGCAGATATTGTTAAAGAGGAATTACATAAAAGAGGCTGGAATGTCATTGATAAATTTGTAGGTAAACCTATGCGTCATGCTTTGAAGCATCAATATATAAATGATGCATTGACGGGCAAAAAATATTTATTCCCTTTATTTAATCGTTCTAACAATGAATATTTGCTTCCTTCTATGGAGGCAACAGGAATAAAGACCGGAAGGACAGGTTTTGAGAAAGATAAATCTGGAGAAAAATTGCCAGAGACAGAAGAAGACCCCAGAGAATTGCGAACTGATGGTACAGATGCCTGGGATACTTTATTTATAGGATGTAATTTCTTTCCTGTAGATACCTCAAATACAATTAGTTATGCAAATGTATTTCTTTAAAAGAATATTTGAATTTTTTATATAATAATATTCCCTTTATATCATTTTAAATTCCTTTGTTTATAGGCGTTCCCGAAGTCGGTATAAAAAACAGAAATTCCACTTTTTGACACAAACCCTGCACCACCCTGAAAAGAAATTGAATTTTCAAAAAAAGCAATTTTTGTGAAATATGCCTACAATTTGACAAATAAATAAAATAATTTATATTTGACTTTTAAGGTATTTAGATTTTTGTATCTTATTGTTTTTCATATCATTATCAAAATATCTAAAATTGTTAATAACTTGTTAATAACTTTTTTAAATTAAATTTAGATGTAGATGGTTGATAATAAAATAGTTGCAGCCATTTAGTCAAATATAAATTTTTAGGCAGCAAAGAAAAAAATTAAAACTATTGACATATTATATCAAATAACATATATTTGCAGCATAATTAAATTATTTATAAACCTTTAAAAAATTATAAAAAAATAGTTAATTTTATTTTCCCTTTATCATATAGGTTATAACAATGAAATATAATTTGTTCTTAGGTTCATTTTTAGTAATTAATATTTTTTTTCTAACTAATTGTAGTAACAATAACAAAATGAATAATCTTGAAAACATATTAAACAATGTAAAAAAGGAATTCGTTCCAGATAAAAGAGTTGGAATCTTCAATGTCAAGCTTAATGACGAGAATGGAAAAATTTCTCTAACGGGAGAATCTGATAACCTGAATGCTGTGAATAATTTGTTGTCTAAACTAAAAGAAAATGGAGTTTCAGTTGATAATAAAATAAAAATATTACCGGATAAAAATTTAGGGCCTAGGCACTATGGGATAATAAATCTTTCAGTTGCGAATATTAGATC
>CAYNBX010000150.1:0-5042 GCA_964395505.1 uncultured Bacteroidales bacterium
TAATTAATCATCATTTTTAGAAGTTAAAACCGTTAAAACGCTTATTAAAATAGTTTGTTCATTTAAAACTCTTGATAAATCAAGGGGTTAATAATATCCTTTAAGAGTTGTTTAATTTCGTTTCTCATCTCGAAGTTTTAACACAAAAGGAATTGCTCCAGATGCTAATATTACATAAATTGTGTATCTTTGTTCTTTGGTTAAACGTTTCATATTTCAACTTTTTTTTTGAGGAGAAAGCAAATCTAAACTTTATCCATCAAGACAAAAAGGAAAAGATTATTTCTTTTTCTTTTGCATTGAAAATATTTATATTGTTTCTCCCTGAAAAAGTTGCATTAATTACTTGAATTCAGGATGAAAATAATTTCAGCATTAAGATTAATTCTTATAAAAAAGGTGATTTATTGGAGAAAATTTTCGAAACACATAAAATATCTATAAAATAATGTGAAATTAATATGAAAGAAGCAAAGGTATTTAATCATTTTTAGGTTCGGAAAGTCTATAAAAAATACCTTTGTCAAAAAATTTTTTAAATGAACTCAAAAGAATAGTAAAAATGTTAGAAAGTATAAAAAACATAAAATATTTAGATAAAAATAACTTCTTTTTGATTGCAGGTCCCTGTGTTGTTGAGAATGAAAAAATACCTTTTGAAATAGCTAAAAAGATAAAACAAATAACAGATAAGTTAAGAATTCCTTATATTTTCAAAGCTTCTTACAAAAAGGCAAATCGTTCAAGAATAGATTCTTTTACAGGAATTGGCAATATTAAAGCACTCAATATCATAAAAAATATAGGACTAAAATTTACTATTCCAACTTTAACAGATATTCACTCAGAGGGAGAAGCGTCTATTGCAGCTAAGTATGTTGATGTATTACAAATACCTGCTTTTCTATGCCGTCAAACAGATATACTTGCTTCTGCAGCCAAAACCGGTAAGCCTATCAATATTAAAAAGGGTCAATTCTTGTCGGCAGAATCAATGAAATTTGCAGTAGAAAAAATAAAACACTATGGCAATAATAATATCATGCTTACTGAAAGGGGAAGTATGTATGGATACAGAGATTTAGTTGTGGATTATAGAAACATTCCTGAAATGAAGAAAAACAATGTTCCAGTTGTTCTTGACTGCACCCACTCTTTACAACAGCCAAATCAGCCAACAGGAGTTTCAGGAGGGAAACCCGAATTAATTGAAACCATTGCTAAGGCAGGTATTGCTGTTGGTGTTGATGGTATTTTTATAGAAACTCATCCTGACCCTTCTATTGCTAAATCAGATGGAGCAAATATGCTTCGCCTTGATTTACTCGAAGACCTCCTTATAAAATTAGTAAAAATACGCAAATCAATTTTGTATTAACAAATAAGTGAATTACAATTTATAATATTTATTCAAGAACTACATTCTTAATTGCACCTGTTTTTGGGTAATATCTAATCTCTGATTTATTAGAAGGCAAACTATTAACAACACCAAACTGGCTAATTATAAGATTAGTATCAATATTTTTCGTGTCTCCATATTTTATTGTAATTTTTGCATATTCAGGTATTCTGTAGTAAAATCCATGTGTCTTCTTCTTATAATCTTTCTTTTTTATATAATCTGTCAATATATCAGTATTATTTATTTTTTCAATTCTGATATTAATTTTTTTCCCGGTTGAATGCGATAAATCAAAAATTCCCTTATCTTCAGAAAATCTAAAAATAGGAACATTAATATTACCTTTATTAGATTCGGGTAAATAAGTAAAACAATATTTCAGTGTTTCATGTAAACTACGTCCTGTAAAAAGTGATAAATATTCATTTTGAAGCTCTTTAAGTTGTTTATCCATATATTCAATACTTCCTTTTTGATAACTAACTTCCTGAAAACCTGTAAGAAGTTTAAATCTGTTTTCTTTAATTTTGCTTATGAATTCTGATGATTCTTTTGCCTTTTCCTCTGAAGATTTCTCAACCCATCTTTTTTTATAAAACTGTTTCTCAATTGTATTGGTATCAACATCTACTCTTCTGATAATTGTATCAACTTTCTGCATCATATTATTCCCTGCATAAAATTTAAAAGGTTCAGTTAAGATATTTTGCTTTTTTCTACTTATTAAATGTAATTTATTAGTTTTTTGATTTTTTGAAATATCATTAACTGCCTGAATTAATCCTGATTCACTAAGAGATATCAAAATAGGTTTAACATCTTTTGACGATTTGCTATCTGTTTGGACAAAATATAATTGTTCAGGATCTGGTTGAGAATAAGTGCTCACTTTAATATCACTTATTTCATAATGCGTTGAATTATTTGTAATAAAATTTTTTATCCCTATATATTTTTCGGCAAACTGATAATATGGACCTCTTATATTTTCTGTTTTATTAACTGTAACTTCAACTTTTACAACAGTTCTTGGTAAATAATAATATATTCCAAATTTATCAGAAAGTTTTTGTTTCATATCTACATGAGTCACATTGACCTGAGCACAAACAAAATGAAAACCATCTGCTAAAAAAAATAATAAAATTAAAAATATGCTAAATCTTAAAATGTTATTTCTTTTCATTTTACCTCCATTTTTAATAATTCAAAATTACATTTTTTTTTATTATCTCAAAAAACATTTCATAATTTACTAAAAAAACATGAGTGCCGTTTAAAAAGTCATATATAACCTTAAATCAGCAAATTAAATCTATTCCAAAGCTGAACTTCATGCCACTGGGAATACTCGCTTAGAGTGTCTCACGGTAGATAGTTATACTCCAGCAATTCTCTTTCGCTGGGATAGCCTAACACTTACACAAATTTCAACTTTTAATAATAAAGTGTTTGCCATTCTAAGGGATAAAACAAATTATAGTCTGTCAAATTGTCTTAACGTTTATATTGGCAAATTATTTGATAATCAAAACTAAGTTTAATCTTTAAAAGAAATAAATAATATAAGGTTTTATAATATATTAAAAATATAATCATAAAGTATTAAAAAAGATGGTTGAAAAAGAAGAAAAACAAAAGGAAACAAAGAAAGAAACTAATCAAAAAGAGAAGACTGATAAAAAGCAAATTAGCAAGGGAGAAGTTACAGAAGAGAAACCCACAAAAGAAAAAGCCGAACAGGTGAAAGCTGAAGATAAAGTATCAACAAAAAAGAAAAAAAGAAGAACTGTAAAGAAAAAAATATCAAAATATGAAGAATTGAAAATCAAATATAATGAGCTTAATGACAAATACCTAAGATTATACTCTGAATTTGACAACTTTCGTAAAAGAAAAATAAAAGAAGGAATTGAGTTAACTAAGACTGCTTCAGTAGATGTTATAGTTTCAATTCTTCCAATTTTAGATGATCTTGAAAGAGCAGAAAAGTCATTTGATGATACTGACGATGTTAAAGCCTTAAAAGAAGGAGTGTGTCATATTAAAAATAAATTCAAAAACATTATAAAGCAAAAAGGTATTGAAGAAATAGAATCAATAGGTAAAGAGTTTAATACTGATTTTCATGAAGCAATAACAAATATACCTGCCCCATCTAAAGATATGAAAGGGAAAATCATTGATGAAATAGAAAAAGGTTATATCCAGAATGGGAAAGTGATTAGATATGCTAAAGTGGTTGTTGGTAATTAATTTTTTTATGATTATAGAGCACTGAAAAAGCTTAAAAAATTTTATAGATTTTTTACAAAAATTATATATGTTGAGCCAAAATATCAAACAGATTTGCTTATATTAGCCTGATGTATTGGTAATTTAATAATACAATGTACAACAATGTCTAAAAGAGATTATTACGAAGTATTGGGGGTATCTAAGGATGCAAGTGATATTGAGATAAAGAAGGCATATCGGCAAAAAGCTTTAAAATATCATCCAGACAGAAATCCTAATAATAAAGAAGCTGAAGAAAAATTTAAGGAAGCAGCAGAAGCTTATGAAGTATTAAGCAATCCTGAAAAGAGAAAACGTTATGACCAATTTGGTCATGCAGGTGTTAGTGGTGCCTCTGGTTTTGGTGGGGGTGGAATGAGTATGGATGATATTTTTAGCCAATTTGGAGATATCTTTGGAGATGCATTTGGCGGTGGCTTTGGAGGCTTTAGTAATTTTGGTTTTGGCGGTAGATCTAGTAGATCTAATAGAAGAAAAAAAGTAAACAGAGGTTCTAACCTCAGAGTTAAAATAAATCTCACACTTGAAGAAATTGCCAATGGTGTTGAAAAAAATATAAAGATAAATAAATATATAACTTGTCCTGAATGTAATGGAACTGGAGCTATGGGAGGCTCTTCATATAAAACTTGCCCTACTTGTCGTGGAACTGGTCAAGTTACAAAAGTTACTAATACCTTCTTAGGACAAATGCAGACTAGTTCTACTTGTCCAACTTGTGGGGGTGAGGGACAGATAATAACTAATAAATGTAAAAAATGTGGGGGAAACGGAATTATAAGAGGCGAGGAAGTTATAAAAATTAATATTCCTGCTGGTGTTGCTGAAGGGATGCAGTTGTCTGTCAGTGGTAAAGGTAATGCAGCAGTTCGAAGTGGAATTCCTGGAGATTTAATAATTTCGATAGGAGAAATAAAACATCCTTATCTTGTAAGAGATGGAAAAAATCTTTTATATAGTCATTATATCAGTTTTCCTGAGGCAGCTTTAGGTACTTACATTGAAATACCTACTATTGAAGGTAAAGCTAGAATAAAAATACAACCGGGTACTCAGTCAGGAAAAGTACTAAGATTAAAAGGAAAAGGCTTACCCTCATTGAACTCTTACGGAAGAGGTGATTTGTTAGTTAACATCAATGTATGGACACCAAAATCACTCACAAGAGAAGAAAAAATTATACTTGAGAGATTAAATAATTTTGATAATTTTAAACCTAAACCTTCCAATAAAGACAAAAGCTTTTTCGAAAAAATGAAAGAGTATTTTAGTAATTGATAATTTGTTTTTTTTACTTTTGCACCTAATGATACACTAATACATTATTTAGTGTTTGTCC
>CAYNBX010000151.1:0-5038 GCA_964395505.1 uncultured Bacteroidales bacterium
GAAATAAAAAAATCGGACATTATAGACAAACACTAACTAGGAATAAATTTTACTGAAGATGCTTTAAAGGAAATCCATATTTCTTTTCCATAGTAAAGGTTTAAATTTTGAGAAGAAGAAACAGTAATGAAAACTGACACTTTCACTCCTATATCAACAATTATTTCTATGCCAAGATGAGCCTGAATAATTTCTATTATGATGCCTTTAAAGTTATTGCAAGCACTGCTTATAATTTTGTGATTCGAAATAATTATCTCGTTTTTTTTAATTAATACATTGCCTTCACCTTTTATTTTGTCTGTCAGTAGTGTAAATACAATATAGTTGTTAATGACGGCTTGTTTTTTACCTGAATCAGCATCAACATGAAGTTTAGCTTTATAAAAGTTTTTGATACCTGTAAGGTTAGCAACGAATTCTGATGCAGGGTGTTCAAATACGTCTTTAGTTTTACCTGTTTGAACAATAGTCCCATTATGTATAATTGCGATTTTGTTAGCAAGTGAGATAGCTTCTTCATAGTCGTGAGTAATATGTATAATAGTTTGTCCTTTTTTATTGAGGTTGCGGAGCAATGAACGTAATTCGTTTTTTAGTTGTACATCAATAGATGATAAAGGCTCATCAAGCAAAAGAATTATAGGTTTTAAAGCAAGGGTTCGGGCAAGTGCAACACGTTGAAGTTCTCCACCTGAAAGTGATGCAGGTTTTCTGTTTAGCAGATGTAAGATGCTCATTTCCCGGGCAAGTTTTGCAACTTGCTGCCTTATTTCTGATGATGTAAGTTTTTTACTTCTTAGTGAATAAGCGATATTTTCTTCAACGCTTAAATGTGGAAAGATTGCATAATCCTGAAATACCAATCCTATTTTTCTTTTCTGTATCTTTTCATTAGTGATATTTTTGCCATCTAAAAATATTTCTCCTGAATCAGGAATAGTAAGTCCAGCTATAAGTTCAAACAGCATTGTTTTTCCAGCACCGGAAACACCAAGTAAAGCAAAATAATCTCCTCTGGCAACTTCAAAGCTTAGATTATCAATCTTAAAGTCTTTAAATTTTTTAGATATATTTTTTACTCTTAACATTAATTTTCTATTTTTTTTCTTAAAAAACCCAGGACTGTTTTTTTTTAAACTTTTGATTTTTTTTCTTTTGACAGCAAACGTAATACAATAAAGACTGCAAGGCTCACACAAATAAATATTATTGAAACTGGTCTTGCATATTTCAAGCCAAAGGCACCAAATCTCTCGTAAATCAACACAGGTGCAACCATTGGATGATAAGCGACAATGACAACAGCACCAAATTCACTCATTCCACGAGCAAACATCATTATAAGCCCTGAAAGTATATTTCTCCAGGCAAGAGGTAAGGATATAGTAAAAAATACACGAATCGGTGAAGCACCTAAACTTAAAGCAGCTTTTTCAAGTTTAACAGGAACACTAACAAAACCATCGCGTGCAGCATTAATCAAAAAAGGAATACTTACAAAAGCCATTGCTATTGATATACCTGCCGGATGGCCAACAAAATCTAATCCAAATTGTGAAGCTATTTTGCCAATTATTGAATTGCGTGAAATAAATCCTAAAACAGCAATGCCTGCTGCTGTGTGTGGTATTACAATTGGTAAATCAACGATACCTAATATTAAGTTTTTAAAATAAAATTCTTTCCTTGCTAAAAGATATGACAAAGGAATTGCAGCAATTGCAAATAACACTGTCGCAAACATTGATGTAAATATAGTAAGCCAGATGCTGTGTTGTACTTCTGTCTCTTTTGACGTTTCAATAATATCAGTCGGAGATGTAGCTATTATCATACCTACTAAAGGTCCGATGATAAATAATAATATTAATCCTCCTAATAAAGTAAACAATAAATTTAAACCTGAAATTTTTTTCATCAGGGATTCCTCTTTTATTTAGTGTCCGAAACAAAAAACTACTAAAATATAATGATTTTAATATCCTATATGCTTAAACAAAAAAAATAATTACTTTATTAATAAGTAATTAATCTGGTTAATAGCTTTTATAGCTCTGTCTGAAAAAAAATCTGCTGATGCAAATAAAGAAAATTTACCTGCATTTTCATAGTTGTTTCTATCAATCAAAAGAACCTCATCGTTGTCATTTCTGTTCATAATCTCACTAAAGGTAAAAGCAGCTCTGTATCCATCTATACCAGAAATAACAAATATACCGTGTTGTAAATTTTCTTTATTTATTTCAAAATATTTTCCAAGAACATTTTTTAAATAATCACCTTTAAAAGATGTAATTCCATGAATTCCTCTACCTCTTCCGTAAAATATGCATGGAATTGTCTCTTCCTGAATATTTGCAGGAAGTTTAGTAATTGTTTCAACTAATTTATTTCGATTATATATATTAAGTTCTGGAGAATATAAAGGTTTTATATTTCTATTGATTTTGATTTTAGTATCAAGAGATTTTATTGTAATTTTTGTTGGGTTTGAAATATTACGTTCAGATAAAAGGTCTGAACATACAATTAATTTTGTTTTTTCCGGTAAATTCAGTATGGCATGAGACTTGGAAGGTACAATACGCATGACTTTTGCTGCAATAATAATTTCGTGCCTGTGTACTGGATAATATAATTCGCCCCAGCTAATTATTGTATATTCCCCTTTATCATTAGATATTTTTATATATAAATCAACTATTGGAGGAAACTCTCTTTGGTTTTTCTTTTTTAAAACGATGTTATTTAAAATATCATAAAGAGAGTAACCATCATAGCGATAAGCTCCTTTAAATGAACTTTTGTTATCTTTTATTACTGCTTCTTTTATGATAACAGAATGTAGAGGCAGCCCGGAAAAATAAACGGTGTCGGGGTTTGCAACCTCACCTGTAACTTCAATAAAGTTATTACCTTTTAAATTATAAGTTTTTTCATTATCATAAAAATCATTTGTTCTATCGTTTGTATCAGCCTTATAATTAATATTATTTTTAGAATTTATGATTCCTTCTTTTTCATTGTTTTTACATGATACAATAAAAAATAGGACTAAAAGCAAGAAATAAGCATTTTTTTTCATTTTAAATAATTATTAAAATTCAAAACCATTGCATACTAATAAAAAAATATTAATTATCATTTTGTTGAAAATTTTTTAAACTTATCAGGAATATTATTATAAGTATCTGAAGGAGATGGTATAACAGAAGCTTGTCCATTTCTTTCAAGTATTGACATTCCTTTATTTTTATTAAGAAGAAACTCAAGGAAAACATCTGCAGCTTTTTTATGAGGAGCATTTTTTAATTCTGTAATTCCATAAATCATTGGTTCACCTTTACGGGTGATCATTTCTCCTGGTTTTTTACCTGAGATATTTACTGTTACAGTTGAATATAATTTTTTATATTCTGGATTTTTTAAATTAATCTCATCAGGTAAAATTAAATATTTTAATTTATGTTGTTCAGCTACAGAGCGATATTCAAATATATAATCAACAGTATTTGATTCTAAAAGAGCTAATAAATCTGAACCTTTGGGACGCATATAATTCAAATCTTTTTTTAAAAATTTATTAGCAATCCCTTGTTTATGATAATATTTTTCTGCAAGTTTTATTGTTAAAACAGCTCTGTACCCGCACGGATCAGAATCAGGGTCAGACCTTCCAAAAATGACATCATCTTTTAAAAGAATATCATACCAGTTACTTTTATTTATTTTGTTAAAATAGCGTGATTTGCTATTATAAGCTATTACCATTTCATTACTTGTAAATTTTATGTCCCAGTCTGCATAATCTGGAATTAAAAGATTATCAATAACTTTATAATCTGCAGAGGCCATTATATCACAAGGACGTTTCAAGTCTATGATTTTTCTTGCACATTTCCGACTACCAGATGGCTCTAAAATAATATTTATATCTTGGTATCTTTTGTTAAATGCTTCGGCTATCTCTTTAAAAGGTATTGATAAACTACCTGCATGGAAAATTATTAAATCACCAGATACTGATGTGTTCTCGTTTGCTTTATTATTTGATTCTTGCTTTGAATTATTATTACCGCATGCTGAAAAGAAAAATATAAAAAAAATCACCAAAACTTTCTTGATACTGGATAATATGTTCATTTTGCTTATATTTTAATTTATTATACTTAATTATTTACCTCAACCTGGATTTATTTTTTAAAAAAAAACTAAGTTGCTAATCGGTCTTTGAATTCAACAAAAGCTTTTTCAATGCTGATATTTATTTTTTTATGTAATTCTTTATATGCTTCAACTAATCTCCCCCCATTTTCAGTAAGTATTGAATTACCCCCGTGTTTACCACCTCGATGTTTTTCAGTTAATTCAAAACCCAATAGTTTTTCAGCCTTTTTAATATCTCCCCATGCTTTTCTGTAACTTATCCCAAGATTTTCAGAAGCAGCTTTCAGCGAGCCTTTTTCATCAATAGTTTTTAAAAGACGCCATTTCCCATCACCCATAATACCTTCCCCTTTAATTGTTGAAAGCCAAATTTTATAATGTATTGCTGTATTTTCATAATTTGTTTTATTTGATGTACTCATAAGAAATTTCAATTAAAAATTATTCGTTATGTATATATCTACATAACGAATTGCAAAAATATAAAATAAAATTTAAGAAGAAAATAAACATAAAAATTATTAATATTGATAATTCCTGAAGCAGCACTTTGGCTGCAAACAAAAAGTATTTTGCTATAAGTTACTGCTTATATGTTGTATGTTCAGGTGTTTATATTTTTATGTTTCTATCATATTCATCTGTTTATATTTTTGTATATAACTCATTATTAAGTATTTACCTTGTAATAATTTTATTAGTAATATTTGAAATTAGAAATTAGATATTTGAAATTATGCTGCTAAAAGTAAGTCTTTTCCCAATTTCTAATTTCCAGTTTCGAATTTCAGAATATAATCATTTCCCTGTTTACCCTGTAATTTACCCTGTAGTTAAACGTATCAGGGTGAAATGTACAGGGCCTGTC
>CAYNBX010000152.1:0-5036 GCA_964395505.1 uncultured Bacteroidales bacterium
TTTAATTTTTTCATTTACAGTAATAATTCACAGAATATTGTATTAAAGTTTGTAAATTATTTGGATAAAATATATAAAAATTGGAATAATTATATTTTTTGGTATTTTTGTTATCTCTTTTATAGGATATGTTTAAAATTTAGTTAAAGCTATTTTTAAAAATCATTATCAAATAAAATATAAATCAATAATTATTAACAAATTAAATTTATTTATTATGAAGAAACTTTTATTGTTATTTTTTGCTGTCTTAAGTTTTATTTTCAGTTCTTATGCAATAACGCCGCCTGATGAGGGTATGTGGCTGCCAATGTTTGTAGAGCGTCTTAATTATGTTGATATGCAAAAGATGGGGCTGCATTTAACTCCTGATGAACTTTACAGTGTAAATCATTCAAGTTTAAAAGATGCAGTAGTAGGATTATCTAGTAGGGGAGGTGCTCCTAATAGCTTTTTTTGTACTTCTGTGGTTGTTTCTGACCAGGGTTTGATATTTACTAATCACCATTGTGGTTTTAATTCTGTTCAATTGCACAGCACACCTGAACATGATTATTTGACAAATGGTTTTTGGGCTAAGAATAAAGCTGAAGAATTATCTAATAAAGATATGACAGCTTCTTTTTTGGTTCGTATGGAGAATGTAACTTCAAAAATTCTCCCTGAATTATCTGATACAATGACAGAATCTGAACGTTCAGCTAAGATTACGGAGATTTCCTCAAAATTAAAAAAACAGGCATCCGAAGATGATAAATATGATGTTACAGTAAAAAGTTTTTATGGAGGCAATGAGTTCTACTTATTTGTTTATGAAACTTATAAAGATGTCCGTTTAGTTGGAGCTCCCCCTTCATCAATAGGAAAATTTGGCGGCGATACTGATAATTGGATGTGGCCGCGTCATACTGGCGATTTCACTGTCTTCCGTATTTACACTGCTCCTGATGGCTCTCCTGCAAAATATTCAAAAGATAATATTCCTTTGAAACCAAAATATCATTTACCAATTTCATTAAACGGGGTTAAAAAGAATGATTTTGCTATGATCTGGGGTTTCCCCGGAAGAACTGAACGCTATGCAACTTCTTATGCAGTGAAATTCAATATAGACCAGAAAAATCCAATGCTCATCAAAATATTTGGTAAAAAATTGAATATTTGGAAAAAAGATATGGATGCTGATCATAATGTGAAACTTAAATATGCTTCAAAATATGCAATGATAGCTAACTCATGGAAATATTTCATTGGTCAGACCAGAGGATTGAAAAGACTAAAAGTTTATGATGAGAAACTATCTATTGAAGATGAATTTACAAAATGGGTTAATTCTGATGAAGAACGCAAAAAAGAATATGGTAAAGCATTGCAAGATATTAAAGATGGCTATGAAGGAATGGATAAAGTTGTTAAACCTTTATATTATTTAAGCTTAGCGGGAATTAGAGGAGCGGATATCATTAATTTTGCATCAAGGTTTAAACAGTTCCATAATACTCTGAAAAGCAAAGCTAAAAATGAAGATGTAATCAAGCAAACAGCTGATGAGTTGAGAGATGTTGTAAAAAAACATTTTAAAGATTATAATATGCCGACAGATAAGAAGATATTTGCAGCTTTATTGGAAATGTATTATAAAAATGTTTCTATAGACCAACAACCATCAATACTTGCTAAAATAAATAAAAAATATAAAGGTAACTTTGATAAGTATGCTGAGCGTGTTTTTGATAAATCTATTTTTGCAAATGAAGATAAAATAAACAAATTCCTGACAAAGCCTAAATATAAAACTTTAGATAAAGATCCTGCATATAAGTTTATGAGTTCTATGTTTGAGAATTATATGAAATATGTATTAGCTTATAAAAAAAATATTACAGAAATAAATAAAGGGAACAGGTTATTTATAGAAGGATTACACGAAATGAATCCTGATAAAATTTATTATCCAGATGCAAATTCAACAATGCGTTTAACTTATGGTAAAGTTTTGGATTATTATCCTGCTGATGCTGTTCATTATTATTTTGAAACTACTCTTAAAGGGGTTATGGAAAAGGAAGATCCCGAGAATGATGAATTTATTGTTCCTGCTAGATTAAAGCAACTATACAAGAAAAAAGATTATGGTCCTTACGGACAAGATGGCAAAATGATAGTGTGTTTTATCACTAATAATGATATTACAGGTGGTAATTCCGGAAGTCCTGTTATCAATGGAGATGGGCAACTTATCGGTTTAGCTTTTGATGGTAATTGGGAAGCTATGAGCGGTGATATAGCTTATGAACCGAGATTACAAAGAACCATCAATGTTGACATTCGTTATGTATTATTTATTATTGATAAATATGCAGGAGC
Organism: uncultured Bacteroidales bacterium; assembly: GCA_964395505.1. GTDB lineage: Bacteria > Bacteroidota > Bacteroidia > Bacteroidales > AUK083 > AUK083. The sequence goes on from CAYNBX010000152.1 coordinate 2,368, forward strand.
AACTAATATAATTGATGAGTTAGATCTGGTTAAAAAAAACACTGTTGAATCTAAAGCTGAAGTTGAAAAAACCAACTTAGTCCCTGTGTCAAATTAAAAAGTAAATTATAAAATTTATATTTAACATTATATGCGCAAACTAAATCTTATGCTGAGTCGAAACTAATGACATTGTTGGCAATGCTTGCTCAGGCCTTCTCTTCATAACAAAGGCTGCAACTGCGATGCTCTTTGCTGTGCTGCGTCAACATTAAAGCAAATTTCAATTTTTCGCTGCAAAGTAATTTAGGGATTTAAGGTGTAAAAGGAGTTCAAAATCCGAACTCCTTTTTTATTTTACTTTATTTCTTTTTGTTTAGAAGCATTGATAAACAATATATCTCCTACATTTTCGTATCCGGTGAACAATTCTTCCCTATAATGTTTTAGTTGTTCTGCTCTAAATCCAATAACTGTCAATCCTGCTTCTGATGATTTATTATTGACAAGCGTTTTTATGCTTACATTTTCATCTATTTTAATTATTTCTATGTTTTTAGAAGGAATAGGAATCCTGCCTGTTTGTATAAGGTTTAGTAATTTGTGTTTTGTCTCTTCTAATACTTCTTCTTTACAAACATTAAATATTTTAATATTTCCTTTTCCCCAGTCAGGGTGACCTAAGATAATGTAACTTAACAAAATCATTAAGTTTATGTTTTCGTAGTCAATACTTCTTATCCAGATGTTAATCCCGTTGTTGAAATTAATTGATTTTTCAGAACTTCCTAATACACAAATATCATAGTCCCCAGCTCTTGTCAATGAAAAATTATCTATTATTTGTTTAAGATTTGATGGATTATTTTTATCAAATTCAAAAATTACCATATTATTTTCTAAACCTGAGATGCTTGGCAATTGGATGATTTGGGCAATTGCCGAGGTATAAGACGGGGAGATAATGGTATCTATATAAACATTACTTTTCTTTTTCTCAGAATCCTTAATTAAAATTTCTAATATTTGTTTTGCTTTTAAATGAGTTGATTTAGAGTAATATCCTTTTATCAAATGAATGTATGTTCCAAAACCATATTTATATGATATCCAGTTTAGTAAATTAAAGGCATTGTCTCTTTCAAAATAATTTTGTGAAACACAAACTGCAGCAGGTCTCCAGCTTACACTTCTTTTTATTTTTTTAGATTTCTGAAGAAAAATCTGCAAACTTCTGTTAATCTGAAATATTGAATTTTGAAATATAGTCTCTAATCCTTGACGGTCTTTATGGGAATTTTTTATGATAAAATAAATTAATATCATAAGGAATATTGCAGCAAAAGCATAAGCTGTATTAATTTTAAATATCAGCCAGAAACACATCAAAAAACCTATTAATGAAAAATACCATTTTGATTTAAAAGTAGGTCTGTAAGAAGGGTCAGCTCCAAAATGATTAAGAAAAGATATTAAACAAAGAGAACCATAAGTTATCATAAAAAACATAGTAATGATTTCTGCTACAATATTCACAGTACCCAATGCAACAAAAATAAAAGCAATAATACAGGTAATTACAGTAGAATTAAAAGGTTCATTTGTTGAGGGTTTACCTTTTGCTATAAATGAATTTAATTTTTTTGAAGGGAAGGATTTATCAACCCCCAAAGCCTGCAAAGTTCTTGGACCTACCATTATAGAACCAATAGCTGAGGATATTGTTGAAGCTGCCAATCCAAGAGGAATCATTATTTTTCCATAAACAGCAATTTTGCTCATTATTAATTGATTATTAATTAAATCTTGAGGACTTGCAGACACAGCTAACTTCCTAATGATAAATACATAAACTATAAGTCCAAAGATTGTTGCTGATATTGTACCTCTCGGAATGGATTTACCGGGATTTTTTAAATCACCTGACAAACCAACACCTGCAGTCATGCCTGTAAATGCAGGGAAGCAAATTGCAAATACTATAAAAAATTTATCAAAATTTCTGAAAGAATGTGTAAAAATATTGACATTCGTAATCTGGGCATAATTGGTTTTGCCTATCAAAAATAATGTTAATGATAAAAACAAAATAGCTGCAACAATATATAAAGTCTTTACACCTAATTTAGCTCCTTTTTTTAATATTAATAATGACAAAAGACCCATTACAGGGATGCTTATTACTTGTCTTGGCAGCATTATTCCGTAGTTGTCCTTTACAAAGTTGAACAAAGGTTCAAAGGCTTCAGTAAATGCAATTACGTAAAAAGCAATGCTTATAGCTTGAGAGAAATATAAGAAAATTCCTATTGTGGCTCCAATATTCAAACCGAATGAGCGTGATATTATAAAATATTCTCCGCCGCCTTCTACATGTTGATTAGTAGCAATTTCAGATATTGCAAGTGCTGTTGGTATAGTAACAAGATGTCCTATGAGGATCATTAAAAGAACACCCATAAATCCCAATGTGCCTACTGCAAATCCAAAACGAAGAAATAATATAGCTCCAAGTATTGTTGAAATAGCTGTAAAAAATACAGCTGATGTACCGAAACCATTTTTATTTTTTTTTGAAGCCGAGGAGTCCATAAATTTATTAATTGCTTTATGAATGCTTGAGTGCTTTTAGTGTATCTTATTTCAGAAGTAGTCCGTTTAATTAGGGCTTAGTGAAAAACACATAGAAA
>CAYNBX010000153.1:0-5031 GCA_964395505.1 uncultured Bacteroidales bacterium
GCCTCAAATCCGGCACGCATCAGACTTTTTCAGCAAACCCTATTTACTAAAAATTTGTTTGCAAATATTTGATGAAAATTATTGTTTACCAAGCATTTGAATATGATTCCATTATTTTGATTTCAACTTAAAATAAAATAATTTATAAATAATATATTACAAATTGTAAAAAAAAAGTATTAATAATTGATAAGCAGTAAAAATATAAATAAAAAATTTAAGATTACAAATTAAAATAATTAAGAGATGTATTCAGAAACACCTTATAATATTAAACATCAAATAAATATACTTGTAGCTGAAGATAATATAATCAACCAAAAAGTTATTGAAGTACTAATAAAATTAAAAGGATGGCACTGTTTTATCGTTGACAATGGAGAAAAAGCTGTTGAAGAATGCAAAAAAGGAAATTATAACTTGATATTAATGGATATAGGGATGCCTGTTATGGACGGTTTCGAAGCTGCAAAAATCATCAGAGAAACAAACTCCAAAATTCCTATTATTGCTCTTACTGCTTATACAGATAACTTTTTCAAAGAAAAAAGCATTGAAGCAGGAATGAATTATTTTCTTAGCAAACCTTATAAAAAAGAAGTAATATACTCAACAATAAATAAATGTCTTTCCAATTAGTATCTTTAAGAACTAAAGTTTCATATTAGGTATATTTCTAATTATCAGCAATCTTATTCTATAAAAATATTGAAAAACAAGCCAAATAAGCCAAATATGTAAGGCAAATAATTGATTATTATACAATTAATATAATATTTATAAAATTATCAGTTAATAAGCATTTTGTTTTTAAAACCTTATCCTTCTAACAAGATTAAAAGCAAAAAATAAGGTTATAATAATATTTACCATTCGGATTTATAAATAGAAGAGGCCTAAGGAGTTTTAAAAAATAAAAAATGTATTTTTCTTACAGTTTTGTAATTATTTTAAAATATACTGACAAACAATAAAATATACTGGCTTTCCATTCCATTTTTATTAATTTTAAAATTCTAATATTCAATAATATATGAAGTCAGAAACTTCAGTTAAAAAATGATAAAATTGAGGGTAAAGATAGAAAAAGAAATTTTCTGCTTATCTTGATAATAAATTTTTAATCATTTCATTCCCTTTTATAGAAAATAAACTTTTATAAATATCGTCCACTTTTTTCAGAAATTTGTAATTTGCAATTTTTTAATATTAGCTTTAAGAGTAATATAATAAAACTATGAATAAAACAAAATATATTTTTATAAGTGGGGGTGTAGTTTCTTCATTAGGTAAGGGTATTATCTCCGCTTCTCTTGCAAAACTTTTGCAAGCGAGAGGATTTTCAGTAACAAATCAAAAACTGGATCCATACATTAATATAGATCCTGGTACATTAAATCCTTATGAACACGGGGAATGTTACGTAACTGAAGATGGAGCAGAAACTGACTTAGATTTGGGTCATTATGAACGTTTTCTAAATGTACCAACTTCACAGTCAAATAATATCACAACAGGCATAATATACCAATCTGTTATTGAAAAAGAACGCAGAGGAGATTACTTAGGAAAAACAGTACAGGTAATTCCTCATATCACTGATGAGATTAAATATAGAATAAAATTACTTGGCAATAAATATAATTATGATTTTGTTATCACAGAAATTGGTGGAACCGTTGGAGATATAGAATCTTTACCTTATATTGAAGCTGTAAGACAGATGCGTTGGGAAATGGGAGACAGATGCGTTGTTATTCATCTGACTCTGGTACCTTATCTGTCTGCAGCAGGTGAGCTTAAAACTAAACCTACTCAGCATTCAGTTAAAACTTTATTGGAATCAGGTGTTCAACCTGATATCATTGTATGTAGAACTGAAAAGCATTTGACAGAAGCCTTACGTAATAAAATCGCTTTATTTTGCAATGTTGACAGAGCATCAGTAATTGAATCTATTGACGTTGAATCTATTTATGAAGTTCCTATTTTGATTCTTAACGAACATTTAGATACAGTAGTACTTGAAAAAACCAAAACTAAAGTTAAAACAAAACCTAATTTAATAAAATGGAAAAATTTTTTATACAAACTAAAACATCCCAAATCTGAAATTAACATAGGTTTAATCGGTAAATATATAGAACTAAAAGATGCTTATAAATCAATTGTTGAATCATTTATCCATGCTGGAGCTGCTAACGAATGTAAAGTTAATATTAAAAGAATAGGTTCAGAAAGTATAAAGGAAACCAATGTAAAAGAAAAATTGTCAGGATTACATGGAATACTTGTAGCACCTGGTTTTGGAGAGCGTGGTATTGAAGGTAAAATCACTGCTGTAAAATATGCACGTGAAAATAAAATCCCATTTTTAGGTATTTGCTTAGGAATGCAATGTGCTGTTGTTGAATTTGCCCGTAATGTCTTATGTCTCAAAGATGCACATTCAACTGAGATTAATGCAAGAACAAAATACCCTGTTATTGACATTATGGAAAACCAAAAAAAAATATCAGGTATGGGTGGAACTATGAGACTTGGTGCCTATCCCTGTGATATTATTAAAAAAACTAAGGCTTACGAAATTTACCAGACATCCAACATTTCTGAACGTCATCGTCATAGATACGAGTTCAATAATAAATATCTTGACAAATTTCAAAAAGCAGGCATGATTGCTTCTGGTATAAACAATAAAGATAACTTAGTTGAAATTATTGAATTAAAAAATCACCCCTGGTTTATTGGCGTTCAATTTCACCCTGAATATAAAAGCACTGTTGTTAATCCTCATCCTATTTTTATTAATTTTATCAAAGCTGCTATAGAACTTGAAAAAAAATAGATTGAAATTTATTATCAATAAATATTTTAATATATACTATCAATGCTATTCAGGCACCAATAACTTTTTTTACTTTTTTCTTTTTTATTAATACTGATGTGATTAACTGTAATTGTGTGCATTTGTCAAGCATTATTTTTGTCTATTTGCTATAAAAACAATATTTTTGGATGTAATATCATGACCCTATTCAATTAGTGTCTTTCTATATTGCAATGTTATAACAATTTAAGATTTTATTAATATTATTGACTTTATGTACCGACTCTAATTATTATTTATTTCCCAATTTTTAGAATTGTTTTTATTATTCGTTTGTATCACAAATTAATCGGTCATACTATTCCTGTCAAATTACATCCTGTTTGGAACTTCAATTCCTAACAATTTCATCGAAGACTTAATAACATTAGCAACAAATTGTGATAGACCTATTCTAAAGAAACGAATATTTTTATCAGATACTTTTAAAATTGGTATCTCCTGGTAAAATTGATTGTATTCCTTAGATATCTCATAAACATAATTAGCTATCAAGGCAGGGTTGTATTTGTCACCAGCTTGTTTAACAACAAAAGGAAAATCATAAAGTAATTTCAATAATTTTTTTTCCTTAGGCAATAATGAAAATTTATTTGATAAATAAAATTTCTTTTCAGTTTTTTCCCTTTCAGATTTTCTTAAAACTGATTGTATGCGTGCATAAGTATATTGAATAAATGGGCCTGTATTTCCATTAAAATCTATAGATTCTTTTGGATTGAAAAGCATATTTTTTTTAGGGTCAACTTTCAAGATAAAATATTTCAATGCTCCAAGACCAACAATTCTGTATAGATTTTCTGCTTCTTGTTTTGAAAATTCATCAACTTTACCTAATTTTTCTGTAGTTTCTTTAGCTGTTTCAAACATTTCATCCATCAAATCATCTGCATCAACAACTTTTCCTTCACGTGATTTCATTTTACCTTCAGGCAGCTCAACCATACCATAAGAAAGATGATTAATAATTGAAGCCCAATCTTTACCTATATTTTTAAGTATCAGTTTTAAAGCTTCGAAGTGATAATTTTGTTCATTGCCAACAACATAAATCATTTTCTCAGGATTGTATTCATCATATCTTAACTGAGCAGTACCCAGATCTTGAGTGATGTAAACTGAAGTTCCATCCTTTCTTATTAACAACTTTTCATCCAGTCCATCTTTAGTAAGGTCAGCCCAAACTGAACCATCATCTTTTTGTTGTAATATTCCCTTTCCTAAGCCTTTTTCAACAATATCTTTGCCTAACAAATACGTATCTGATTCATAATAAACTTTATCAAAATCAACACCAAGTCTTTTATACGTCTCATCAAAACCTTTATAAGCCCAAGAATTCATCAAATTCCATAAATCAATTGTTTCTTTGTCTTTAGACTCCCATTTACGAAGCATCTCATGAGCCTCTAAAATCAAGGGTGCCTGGCTTAAGGCTTCCTCCCGGGACAAACCTTTTGATTTTAAAATATTAACTTGTTCTTTATATTTTGTTTCAAATAATACATAATATTTACCAATCAAATGGTCGCCTTTTATTCCGGTAGATAGCGGTGTTTCTCCTCTGCCCTCTTTTTTCCAGGCTAACATTGATTTACAAATATGAATGCCTCTGTTATTTATCAGATTAACTTTAATTACTTTTTTGCCATTAGCTTTTAATATTTCTGCAACAGAATAGCCCAGTAAATTATTACGTATATGCCCCAAATGTAAAGGCTTATTAGTATTTGGTGAAGAATATTCAATCACAATAGGCTTGCCATCAACAGAATCAATAAAACCAAATTTATCATTTTCATAATTTCTAACAAAAAAATCCCAAAAATAATTATCATCAATAGATAAATTTAAAAAACCCTTTATTACATTATAATCTTTAATCTCATTGATTTCTGATTTAAGATACTTTCCAATATCATTAGCAGTAAGAGCAGCTGATTTTTTTGAAAAATGAGTAAGAGGAAAAACAACAATTGTAAAATCGCCTTCAAATTCCTGCCTCGTCTTTTGTATTGAAATATTTTCAGTAGATACCTTTTGCTTGTAAATTCTGCTTATTGCCTCACAGGTTTTTTTAACTATCTTTTGCTCTATCATATTTTCTATAATTAGTGTTTGTCCATAATGTCCATTTTCTG
>CAYNBX010000154.1:0-5019 GCA_964395505.1 uncultured Bacteroidales bacterium
GAAATAAAGAAATCGGACATTATGGACAAACACTAATTATTCAATACCATAATTATTAGTAATCTTATCAAATAAAATCAAGGATAACAACAATATCTATTTAAAACACAACGTTGAAAAAATGAATTATTTAATAGAATAGAATATTTAAGAAAGAGAAAAATCAATAAAATCATTAAGATATGTCAAAGATTAAGATATTTAAATATTTAAAATATTTAAAAAAAATCAGAGAGAAGAGGGATTTCCCAATTGTAGTTAATTATGACATCACTTCTAAATGCAACTTAAACTGTGAGCATTGTTATTGGAGGAAGACATACAATTCATCAATAGAATTAACAGATGATGAATGGGAAAAAATATTTATAGAACATAAAAAAAGAGGAGCTATAACAGCTTTTTTAACTGGAGGAGAACCAACATTAAGGCTTAATGTCATTAAGATGGCTGATAGTATTTTTGATGGACTGGGCATTGTTTCTAATGGAACTATTAAAATACCTGAGTATATTCAAAGGGCTATTTATGTGAGCATAGACGGACCTAAAGAAATACACAATAAAATAAGAAGAAAAGATGTCTTTGACACTGTTATATCTAATATTCAAGATGATAAAAGAGTGGTTATAACGCCAACACTCTCTACAACAAATTATAAATATATTGACGATTTAATTGATATTACAAGAAAGACAAATGTGCGAGGAATAACTTTTAGTACTTATGTCTCTCATAAAGAATCAGGAGACCCTTTACTTTTAGAAGGTGAAAAATTAGATTGGACTTTAAAGAAATTAAAAGAAGTTTTAAGAAAAAATAAGGACATAGTTTTGTTAAGTTCTTATATGATAAAATTATTTAAGAACAAAAAACATACAAAACATTGTTATTTGAAAACTGGTAATTGTATCAGTTATGATGCTAATATGAATAAGAAAGAACCTTGCGTCTTTGGTAAAGGTGTTAATTGTAAAACCTGCGGCTGTATTGTGCCTATTTTTGGCTATGCAATGCAAAAAGGAAATATTAGAGCCTGGCGCATATATGATAAAATGTTCCCTATTAAATATTTTAAAAATCTGGATAAATCAAAATTATTAGTTGATGTTTAATGGAATATTTACTGAACATTCTATATAAATTATTGATATTTATAAAAATACGTATTTAATCATTTTGTAATTAACTTCTGTTTTTTATGAATATTGATTTTAGATTTAATTTGGACAAACCTTGTACATTTCCCCCTGATATGCTTCGCTACAGGGTAAATTACAGGGTACACCTGATATGTTTCTATACTGGGTAAAGAGAGGAATGATTATAAATGAGATTAGACCTGAGTACTCGGGTTTAATCTTCAATTTCCACAACTTTAATTTATAAAATTTAATCCGTTAAAAATGTAAACACATAAAACCAATAATCGTAACATATTTTTATATTTTCTAATAACTATTTCCTGTAAAGTCTTCCTTGCCAGGTATTTTTTTCTTTTAATCTATTTTCAATAAGATTTAATATTTGGTCATTTCTTATTAATCCCCATGAAGGACCGGCAATAAATCTTGGCGGTACTTCTCCTGCAAAACGCTCAATTATAAATTTCGGATTCAGACGTTCTACAAATTGAACGATAAAATCAACATATTCACCAAGCGTAAAAAGATTAAATTTTTCGGGCTCTTGCTTATATTCTGCTTCCATCTGAGTATCTTTGAGTATCTGAAGTTGATGAAACTTAATACTGTTTAAAGGAAGTTTAGATACAATTTCAGATTCTCTTAGCATTTCTTCTTTAGTTTCTCCGGGAAAACCAAATATCAAATGACCACAGGTTTTAATTCCATATTGAGCAGTTTTTTCTATTGCTTCAACAGATTGTTCATAAGTATGACAACGATTTATTTGTTTTAAAGTTTTATTATAACACGATTCTATTCCATATTCAATAATTATATAATGTTTTTTTGAGAGTTTTTGAAAATATTTAAGCTTTTCCTCATCAATGCAATCAGGACGTGTGCCAATAACTAAACCAATAATTTCAGGAAAACTTAAAGCTTCATTATATATCTTTTTCAGATAATTGAGTGAGCCATAAGTATTGCAATAAGGCTGGAAATATGCGAGGTATTTGTTAGCCCTGCGGTATCGTGTTATATGAAATTCAATGCCTTCCTCAATTTGATGTGTTATTGACTTTAACGGGGAACAGTAAGAAGGATTAAATGCATCATTATTGCAATAAGTACAACCTCCAAAACTAAGTGTACCATCACGGTTAGGACATGTAAAACCTGCATCAATAGATACTTTTTGGACTCTTTCGCCGAATTCTTTATAAAAATAATTTGATAAAGAATTAAAACGCCTTGAATTGCCATATATATTTTGCATATTTTATTCTAAATAAAATCTATTAAATAATCTTAAAGCAAATATAAAAAATTAAGATTGATTAGAGCTTATGTTGGTATGGCGAGAAGAGTAAGTATTAAGTAATGATGAAAACGATATTCGATTTTTAATTATCATTGGTCACAGCTTAGGCTATGTTATTATATTAGTTGTATTATCATTGTTCATTGAAAATTTCTATAATTTAAATTCTATATTATTCGCTCTAATCTGCTTGCCCTATTTACTCTATAAAATTTTATGATTTCTTTATGATAAAATGTGACAAAGGAGCTACTTCACAATAGTAAGCTCTAAATTTTCATTGATTGTATTTAGCTTATTAAAAAAACCACCTAACATTAAAATTGCAAGCAGGTCTTTATTATTACCTTATATGCGCAAACTAAATCTTATGCAAAGCCGAACCTAATGACATTGTTGGCAATACTCGCTCACATCTTCTCGCCGTAAAAAGGGCTGCGCCTGCGATTCTCTTCGCTGTGCTGCGCCAATATTAACGCACATTTCAACTTTTCGCTGTGAAGTAATTTGCAGATTTAAGGTATCATTTAAAATATATTTTATGAATTAACAGCTCTCATCAATTTTTTATAAACTAAGACGATAAAAAGTGCAGCAAGGATACATAATACAGAAAGCACCAAAAATGTTTGCCATAGTTCTAAACGATCGTAAAGATATCCTATTGGTCTACCTGACAACAAAGTCCCAATAGCAGTAGCAGCCAACCATCCACCCTGCATTAATCCTTTATATTTAGGTGGAGCGACTTTTGCCACAAAAGCAAGGCCCATAGGACTTAGAAATAATTCTGCAATAGTTAAACCGAAATAAGTTCCAATTAATGGGTATGGACTCAATCTGACAGGGGATACACTCTGTTTTAATTCTAAAGGACTTTGTAAATTAAAGGAAGCAATAACCATTATTAAGTAAGCTGCTCCAGCAATTGCCATACCTATACCAATTTTAGCAGGCGAGCTGGGTTCTTTACCTCTTTTGTTTAACCATGAAAAGAATGATACAATTACAAACGTAAATAAAATAATAAAGTAAGGATTAAAATGCTGGAACAATTCAGCAGATATACTATTTGAGTTAGAGAATCCTATTAATCGCCAGTAAACAATAAAAATCCCTAAAAGCAAAACAGCAGCTCCTATTAATTTTGTTTTTTGTTTATAATTTTTACCAAATAAAAAAACAAGACCTAAAATAATAGCAAAAAAACCGTGTAATGTCAAAAGGTCAAACAACATATAAGTATATTTACCTACACTGCTAACAGTATAGTCTCGAGCAAAAAAAGTTAAAGTATAGCCGTTTTGATGGAAAGCCATCCAGAAAAAAATGACAACAAAAAATATTAAACTTAAGGCTATGATTCGATCTTTTGTTTGTTTAGGTGTTAACTCAACAGCTTCACCAGTTGCAATCTTATCTTTTTGTATGTAATCAGCTTTTTTATAATATTTCTTAAAACCAAGAAAAATAAGTAATGAAACTATTATACTAGCAGCAGCTATTGCAAAACCAGCATTATATGATTGACCTATTGCAGTAATATAATCATGACTAAATTTTCCTAAAGTTGTAAAATCATAATTTGTTTGTCCTTGTGCAAAAGTTTGTAAGGCTGATTGATGTGTACTTGTAATAGTACCATCAAGAAATTGATGAGCCAGGTGTGGGATGTTTTCATTATAAATAAATCCGGATTTTTTCATTAAAAAATCCCTGATGCCAGTTGCAGCATGAGGAGCATAAAAAGCACCAATATTGATACCCATATAAAAAATGCTAAATGCTGCTGAGTGTAGTTTCTTATAACCCTTACTTTCATATAAATTTCCGAGCAAGACAACAAGATTTCCTTTAAAGAAACCAGTTCCAACAGCAATAACAGCTAAAGAAATATAGATAAATAATAAACCTGTGCCAGGTACAGCCATTAACGCATATCCAATAAACATAAAAATAATTCCAAATACAATTATTTTCCCATACCCATATTTATCTGCTAACATACCTCCGAATAACGGCATAAAATATACTCCAAATAAAAAAAGCGACCATATATTTCCTGCACTTTCATTATCTAATCCGAATTTTGCCTGCACGTATAGCATTAAAATAGCTATCATTGTATAATAACCAAATCGCTCTCCCATATTGGAAAAAAACAAAACATAAAGCCCTTTTGGATGTCCCTTAAACATATTTTTAATTTTTAGTAAATATCACTTGAATAATTTATTTTTTAAGATAAGAAATGTATATTTGTTAGAAAGCTCACAAAAATAAATAAAATTAATACTCTTGCAATTTTTTTTTATTACTTATATTTAATTCTTATTTGTTAAGTTTCACAAGTTTGTTGTTTACAACTTGTATTATTATTAATTTTAAAATTAAAAATTTTCTTTTTAAACTGCAATGTATTTTCTTTAAAGATTTCAGGTTTTATTTCAAAACATGGTTCGGCTTTGCTCTTCACAGGTTTTTCAATTGAAATATAAAAATTTAAATTGATTATGGTCAATTTTTTTTGACATAATCCCCAATCCGAAAAGGTGTTTAATGAAGTACTGA
>CAYNBX010000155.1:0-5012 GCA_964395505.1 uncultured Bacteroidales bacterium
AAATTTTGTTAATCAAAATATTATCTCAAAAAAACAAGATTTTAAAATATATCAATATTATTATCGTTTAGTCTAATATATTTTTATTATTTTATATAGATTTATTTAATAAAATATATATATTTGGAAATTAATAATAAACCATAATTATGAAAAGGAAGATATATATAATTTTAGCAATACTAGTATTGGTTATTATTTTATTATGGCGTTTTTCAGGAACAGATGACAGCAGTAGTAAGATGATAAAAGTAGCTGTAAAAAAAGGGCAATTTCAAATTAATGTAACAACAACAGGAGAATTAGAAGCTAAGAACTCAGAGAAAATATATGGGCCTTCAGGTTTAAGGGAGGTAAGGATATGGCAGGCAAAAATTAGTGATATGGTACCTGACGGAACTGTTGTTGATTCAGGACAGTATATTGCAACTCTTGACCGCACTCAACTGGCTAATAACATTAAAGATAAAGAAAGTGAACTTGAGAAATTGCAAACACAGCTAACAAAGACCAGATTAGACACATCGCTTAATTTAAGAAGTGCACGAGATGATTTGATTAATCTTAAATATTCCTTAGAAGAAGAGAAAATAACTCTTGAACAATCAAAATTTGAACCTCCTGCAACTATACGACAATGTAAAATAAATCTAAAGAAAGCAAAAAGAGCATATAATCAGGCAATAAAAAATTATAAATTAAAATTTGAAAAAGCTAAAGCTAATATGGAAGAAGTTACAGCTGAGTTGTCTAAAGCTAAAAGGAAACATAAAAGAATGCTTGAAATTATTAAACAGTTTACTATTAAAGCTCCCAAATCTGGTATGGTGATTTACAGACGTAACTGGGATGGAAGTAAACAGGGGGTTGGTTCTACTTTGAGTTCCTGGGACAATATTGTGGCTACTTTACCTGACCTCTCTAAAATGATATCAAAAACTTATGTCAATGAAATCGATATAAGCAAGATAAAAGTTGGCCAAAAAGTCGAAATCGGTGTTGATGCTTTTCCGGAAAAGAAATATACAGGCAAAGTTATTAAAGTAGCAAATATTGGCGAACAAATGCGAAATTCTAATGCTAAAGTATTTGAAGTTAAAATAATTGTTAATGAATATGACTCAATTTTACGTCCTGCAATGACTACAAAAAACACTATTATTACTTCTGTTATTGACAGCGTTTTATCTATCCCTATTGAAGCTGTGCATAATAATGATAGTTTATCCTATGTATTCAAAGAAAGTGATCACAGAATCATAAAACAGCAAGTTGAATTAGGGCAAAGTAATGAAGACGAAGTTATTATAAAAAAAGGACTTAAACAAGGTGATTATGTATGTTTAGGAGAGCCTGAAGATGCAAAAGATTTAAAATTCAAACAATATTAATTAAATTTCAAAAATTGGAGCGATTAACTTATATCATTAACATAGCAATAGAAGCAGTATTTGCTAATAGAGTAAGATCTATTTTAACAGCTCTTGGGATTATTTTTGGTGTGGCAGCAGTTATTGCCATGCTTGCTATTGGTAACGGTGCCAGGCAAGAAATATTAGAACAAATCAAGCTTGTTGGTGTTAATAATATTGTTATTACCCCTAAAATAAGTAATACCAAAACAAAGAGCGAAGATGAGGATAAAAATGCCAATTTGCTAAAGAAGAAATTTTCTCCGGGATTAACATTAAAAGATGCAGAAAGCATAAAAAAAATTATCCCAACAGTGTTGCAAGTAAGCTCTGAAGTTATTTATAAAACCTTTATTATTAAAAGTGGGATACGCAGTTCAGCCGTACTTTCAGGAGTAACACCTGATTTTTTCTCAATTTTTAATCTCAATTTAGAAAAAGGAGAAATGTTTAATAAAACACAATTAGACCAGGGGAAAGCTGTTTGTATTATTGGTTCATCTATTAAATCTAAATTTTTCCCTAATGAAAATCCAATTGGAAAATATATAAAATGCGGCAATATATGGCTTAAGGTTGTTGGAGTATTAAAAAGTCGGAATGTGAACAAAGGAGCAACAGAAAACCTTGGTATAAGTGATTATAATATAAATATATATGCTCCTATTAAAACCTTGCTGCTGCGATATAAAGACCGTTCAGTAATTACTGCAAATTCATTGCAGGGAGGCACTGCTTATTATTCCGGAAATTCAGTAAGATTTATCGAAAATGAAGGGGAAACAAATAATTTTAATCAAATTGATAAGATAATTGTGCAAGTAAAAAAAAGTGAAGACCTTATTCCAACAACTAAAATATTAAAACAATTGATTAAACGACGTCATTATGATGTAGATGATTTTGAAATAAAAGTCCCTGAATTATTGTTAAAACAAGAGCAAAAGACAAAAGACATTTTCAATATTGTTTTAGGTGCAATAGCCAGCATCTCTCTTATTGTTGGCGGCATCGGCATTATGAACATTATGCTTGCTTCTGTCTTGGAACGAATTAAAGAAATTGGCATCAGAATGTCAATTGGAGCAACAAAAAAAGATATTAAATTACAGTTCCTTTCTGAAGCTACTTTCATAAGCATTACAGGAGGTATTATTGGAATCATCCTTGGAATTGCTATTTCTAAAATAATTATGCAAGCCACAGGAATACTTACAATTATTTCTCCAATGTCAATAGTTATATCTTTTGGTGTTTCTGTTGCTGTTGGTATTTTATTCGGATATATGCCAGCTAATAGAGCTTCTAAACAAAATCCTGCTGATTCTTTAAGATATGAGTAAATAAAATTAATATTAATCGTCTTATCCTTTATATGGGCATATTTTGAGCTTTTTATGATATGGTTTTATAGTTAATTTTTTATATTGTTCTTGTATAATAATTATTTTTTTAATAATTCTTCTCTTAAATTGTGAAGCAATCAATATGGATTATTTCACTGGATAAAACAATTGAACAATGAAAATATATAATTACATCTATTGTTTTGAATTGAAATGTAAAGATTGACAAAAGCACAATTTATGACCTTTAACAGGATATCAATAAAATATAATAAATTAATATTCTTGTTGTTTATTACTAACTTTTTTGAGAACTCTTTAAAAATAATGAATAAAAAATGTTAAAAACAAAAATCCTGAAAATACTTTTATTGTTATTGGTAGTTATATTAACATTCCCAAAATATAATGTTTTTGGGCAAGAGAAAAAAGTAAAAAGACTTAGTTTAGAAGACGTAATTAGAATTGCAAAGCAGCAATCTCCAGATGCTTTACTTGCGAAACATAGGTTTAGAAGTAGTTATTGGCAATATCGGACTTATAAAGCTAATTATATGCCAATGTTAAATTTGAATGCTAATATACCTAATTTCAGCAGATCCATTGATAAGATAACATTAAATGATGGCAGTGATATTTTTATTAAACGAGACTTAGCAAACTCATCTTTAAATATGTCATTAACTCAAAAAATTGGATTTACAGGAGGACAGTTATTTTTAAATACTAATATTAATCGTTTGGATATGTTTGGAGATTCAACAGTTACTTCTTATTTAACAACACCTATTAATATTGGATTTGCTCAGCCGATATTTGGATACAACTCTTATAAATGGGATAGGGAAATTGCACCCTTAAAATATGAAGAAGCAAAAAGAAAATACCTCGAAGATATAGAACAAATTTCTATTACTGCCACTAATTATTTTTTTGATATGCTGCTTGCACAAATAAAAACTAAAATAGAACAAATTAACAAAGCAAATAATGATACACTTTATAAAATTGCAAAAGGACGTTATAATTTAGGTACAATTGCAGAAAACGATTTATTACAATTAGAATTGAGCTTGCTTACTTCTAATGCAAATTTAGAGAATGAAAAACTTAATTTAAAAATGAAACGTTTCAAACTTAAATCTTATTTAAGAATTAAGGATAATGAAATAATTGAATTAATCCCCCCAACAAAAACTATAAATCTTATTGTTGATGTTCAGAAAGCTATTGCAGAAGCCAAGAACAATAGTTCCGATTTCATTGTTTTTCAAAGAAAAAT
The DNA here is from genome assembly GCA_964395505.1 of uncultured Bacteroidales bacterium. Taxonomy (GTDB): domain Bacteria; phylum Bacteroidota; class Bacteroidia; order Bacteroidales; family AUK083; genus AUK083. The sequence goes on from CAYNBX010000155.1 coordinate 4,041, forward strand.
ATTAGATGAAAAGCGTAAAGTTAATCAGGCTAAATTGGAAAATCGTTTTAGTGCAAATCTTTATGCTGTTTATGGATTAACACAAAAAGCAGGAGAATGGCGAGAAGCATACAAAAGTCCTTTAGATCAAGAACAGTTGAGATTTGGTATCCAGGTTCCTATTTTAGACTGGGGACTGGCTAAGGGAAAAATTAAAATGGCTGAATCAAACCAGGAATTGGTGAAAACTTCTGTAGAACAACAAAAAATTGATTTTGATCAAAATATTTTTTTAAAGGTTATGAAGTGTAATTTGCAGAAAAATCAATTGCTAATAGCTGCCAAAAGTGATACTGTTGCTCAAAAACGCTATTATGTTGCAAAACAGAGATACCTTATAGGTAAGATAAGTATTACCGAATTAAATATTGCACAAACTGAAAAAGACAGAGCAAGAAAAAATTATATCAGCTCTTTATGGAATTATTGGGTTAACTATTTTCAAATTCGAAAACTTACTCTATATAACTTTTTAAATGATAAACCTATTAAATTTAACTTTAATGATATAAAATAATTATTACCTTATATCAGCAAACTAAATCTTATGCAAAGCCGAACCTAGTGACATTGTTTGGAATGCTCGCTCAGACCTTCTCTACGTAACAAGGGCTGCGCCTGCGATGCTCTTCCCTGTGCTTAGCTAACACTGACCTTTAGATTTGCAAAATGAAAATATAGTTCTTTGAAATATATGTTGATGATGTATATATTTCCTTTTTTTTTGCTACTTTTTTCTTTGTTAATAACTTTAATTTTGTTGATAATTCATTTTTATTGATAAACGAATTTATTGATAAACGGAACGGGGTGAACTTTCAACGCTGCCAGATTTTCAGAGCTAATATGCGTATTAGTTCACATTCCATTATTAAAGGTTACAATGACCAGATAGAATTTTAAGTTTCAATACCTATTAAAGGTTTTAGTCAA
>CAYNBX010000156.1:0-5008 GCA_964395505.1 uncultured Bacteroidales bacterium
ATTAGTGTTTGTCCATAATGTCCGATTTCTACGTTATGCTCGTCTTTAAAACAGTCATTTACAAAAGTAAACTCCTTGATTTTAAAGACTTCGCAAGCCTCGAACTCGAACATTCTGAATCAAACACCGACTTTATGGAAAGACAATAATTAATTATATAAAATTAAATAGAACTATTTACAATAAAAAATTAAAATATTGAATTTTACTGTCAATGAAATGCTTAATTAAAAATATTATATCTTTAATTTCAAAACTTTTATTTTTTTAATATAAAAATTTACTTATAAGACCAAATTGAATTTTTTATTTACTATTATTAATTTTTAAAAACTAAAACTATGATTGATTTATTGAACATTATTTTAATGGCTCCCCAACAAGGTCAAAAAGGGAATGGCGGAGGTTCTTCGATGTGGATTATGTTAATTTTACTTATTGTTATCTTTTGGTTATTTTTTATCAGGCCGCAAAGCAAAAAAGCAAAGGATCAAAAAAAATATAGAGATTCTTTAAAAAAAGGTGATAAAGTCATAACAATAGGTGGAATACATGGTAAAATACTTGAAGTTAAAGATACAACCTTAGTTATTGAAACTGAGGGACAAAATCGTTTAAAAATTGAAAAGTCTGCTGTTTCAATGGATAATACAGGTCAACTAAGCGAAAAAAAATAATCTCGTAATACTTAATATTTTGAAGCCAAATTTTAATGAATTAATAGAGAAGGTAAAAAAACTAAAAGGCATTAAATTCAAAAGTAATGTATCTATTTTTTTAATTTGTTTAGGAATTTCTATACTTATTTGGTTTCTTATAAAATTATCAAAAGTATATCCTTCAACCGTTGATTATCCTATAATTTATACAAATATACCAAAAGATAAATTAATGGTTAAAGGTGATACTATTTTGTCCTTTGGACTAAGAGCAAAAGGTTTTAACTTACTTTCAATTAAGGATTTTTCAAGGCATTATCCCATTTCTGTTGATTTGTCTAATTTGAAACTAAAAAAATATGGAACCATTTATAAATCATATTTATTAACTTCACATGTTTATAATAGTATAGATAGACAAATAGATTTTACGGATAAACTTATATCTATATCCCCAGATACTTTATCTTTCATATTTGAGGATATTATTCATAAAAAAATCCCAATAAAATCTAAACTTTCTATTAGTTTTAAAAAACAATATAAATTGTATGATAGCATAAAGTTTGTCCCTGATAGTATAATTATTAGTGGACCTCTCTCTGCTATTGATACAATTAATTATATTGAAACAGAAAGAAAAGAATTAAATTTACTTGATAAAAATAAGTCATTAAGCCTTAGTCTCATAAAATATAGGGGGAAAAGTAAAGTAACATATTCTTCAGATAAAGTGAATGTATTCATACCTGTTGAAAAATATACAGAAGCAAATATTGAACTTCCAATTATAGTACTGAATGATAATAAAGAAATAACTATTAAAACATTTCCTGATATAGTAAATGTTACTTACCTGGTTGCATTAAAAGATTTTACAAGAATAGATAGTAATATGTTTTTAGCAACAGTTGATTATACAAAAGCAGCAGAACTTAATACACAAAAGCTCAAAATAAATATCTCTCATTATCCTCCTTTTGTTGAGATTACAAAGATTAATCCTGAAAAAGTTGAATTTATTATTTTAAAATAAATTTTTATGGATAACGAAAATAAATTGTCAGTAAAAGATAGTTATCCATTAAAAGTATGCATTACAGGTGGAATAGGAAGTGGGAAAACTGTTGTTTGTGAATTTTTTAAAACATTAGGAATAAAAGTTTATAATGCTGATGAAGAGGCTAAGAAATTTCTTTATGATAATATTGTTAAAACAAAAATAAGACAATATTTTGGTAAAGAAGTTTTTGATAAAAATGATAAAATCAAAACAAAAGTACTTGCAGATATAGTTTTTAATGATAATGCAGGCTTAGAAAAATTAAATTCCATTATTCATCCATTAGTTAAACAAGACTTCAGCATCTGGTCTGACAAATATTGTAATGAACCTTATATTCTCCTGGAAGCTGCCATTTTATTTGAAATAGGCTTTCATAAAGATTTTTATAATGTAATTACTGTAACAGCCCCAGAAGAGCTAAGGATTAAAAGGATTATGAAAAGAGATAAAATAACGAAAGAGCAAGTAATAGAGAGAATGCAAAATCAATGGAAAGACAACAGGAAAATTGAAATGGCTGATTTTGTAATTTATAACGACGAAAAACATTTATTGATTCCGCAAGTACTTGCTATTCATAGAATTCTTATTAGTAAGCAGCTTTAATTAAAATATAATTTTATTGAGTTTAAGTTTAAAAAAGTCCATCAGTTCTGATGGACTTTTTTTTAACAAAATAAAAACAAAATAATCAATGAGAATAAATTTCAGATTTTAACAAATTGCTGCCCATTCGAATTATTAGCATAATCAATATTTTAAAGTATAGAGTTTAATAAAATTTCCAAAACGGGGTATTAAATAAAAAATATATTTTATAAACAATATTATTATTAGAATTTGCCTCTTACAGCAAAAATAAAATTTCTGCCTGGAGCACATATTCCTGATGAATAAGGTCTATAACGATTATCTAATAAATTTTCTACTCCAATATTAAATTGTATGTATTTATTTAACTGATAAGAAGTTTTTAAATTTAAAGTCCACCAGGAAGGGGAATAAGGATTTCCATTCACATCTGTTGCATACATAAAAGGTTTATTCTTCTCTGAAGGAGCTAAGTTGTCATTTGTAATTTCCCCATTATAATTAGCATAAATTTCAGCTTTTATTTTGTCTGCTGTAAGCATTATTGCAGTATTTCCAAATAAAGGAGCTATATGTCTTAAAGGGATTTTATTTTCATCTTTACCGTATGTATAAGTTAAATTTGACCTGAACGAAATACAATTTGTTATATCACCATATAAAGAAATATTTCCTCCGTAAATATCCGCTTTGCCTGTGTTAACAATTGCTTCAATTTTACTTAATTCACCATCGTAATAAATTGAATCCTGTCCGTTAAAAGTAAAATTTCTTCTCACCATAGCATCTTTCAGAAAAGTGTAAAAACCTGTAATACTTATTTTTATTTTATCTTTTGTGTTTTTAATGATTCCAACATCAATATTGTAAGCATATTCTGGCTTTATATGCGTATTTGGTACGACAACATTGCCTGGTTCTGAGTCAAAAACTTTAGCAACATCATCCAGATTAGGAGCACGGAATCCAGATGAAGTATTAATATTTAATTGCAGTTTATCAGTTGGACGAAAAACTAATCCTATGCAGCCATTAACTGCAGCTGTATTTATTGTTATCTTATCATAAGGGAAATGATAAAATGTTGTATCTTTAAAATTGGATTTTAAATAAACATAACTATATCTTGCACCTGATACAAGAGTCAATTTTTTATTTATATTTGATTTGAAATCCAAATAAGCAGCAGATGTAACATAATCATTACCTGCATCAGGGTATCGGCTTGCTGTCTTAGTAAATTCATTTGTTTTGATATTTTTCTTTAATCCTTTTGAATCAACTTTGTTATAAACTGCTTCAAGACCATAAAATAAAGTATTTTTTTTGTTAAACTTTTTATCAAAATCAAAATTTGCAGTGAATACATCAACATCTTCAGTTCTAATTCTTAATTCATTATCTTTATATTTACGGTCATTTCTGCTTTCCTGTATATCTTGATAAGCAAGTGTTATCTTTGTTTGATCATAAAATTTTGTGGTATCCAAGAGTTTAATGTTTAAAGCATTCATAATCCATTTTTGAGGGCCATAATGCCATTCTGCATATTTTAAATGTCCTTTTTTATATTGGATTAACCTGTCGTATCTTGGTATATCAGAAGTATTTGAATAATGGAATGCATAAGTTATATCATAATATTTATTGGGTTTAAATCGTATTTTTTGCATAAAATTTCTCTGATTATAAGCTGAGTATTTTTGAATATTTCCATTATCATTTTTAACAATAGTATCATTGCCATTTATCTCGCTTACAAATTCATTACGTTTATATTCAGGATTATTGATGCTGCCCATACGTAAATCACTGTAATTGGAATAAGTAAAACTTGTTAATGAGCCCCATTTTTTTCTTCCATAATTTATATCTAAATGAAAAGCTTTTTCCTGATTTGCAGATGAATAGCGTGAAAATGCTTTTGTTTTTAAGATGTTTTTATCATTATAAGCCAATCTTATTTTTTGAGTGTGAAAATCCATAACTCCGCCTAAAGCATCACTTCCGTAAATTACAGAACCAGGCCCAAAAATAACTTCTGCATTTTCAATGATATTCGGATCTATAGAAATCACATTTTGCAAATTTCCACTACGATAAATAGCGTTGTTCATTCTAACACCATCAATGACAAGTAATACAGAATTAGCTGCAAATCCACGTATCATTGGGCTTCCCCCACCTAACTGACTTTTTTGAATAAATATCTCATTTGAAGCTCCTAAAAGATCGGCTGATGTTTGAGGATTATCAAATGAAACTTCTTTTGATGAAATAACTGTAATCTTATTTGGAACTTCTTTTTTCTTTTGTTCCCATTTATTTGCTGAAACAATTATTTCTCTTAAATTAATTAATCTTTCTGTAAGTTTTATATGAAAATTTAATTTTTTTACATTGTCAAACGAAATGATTAATTTTTTATAAGAAGGATGCTGAAATATCAATGTGTCTCTTGAATTAAAATTATTTATAATTGCCTCACCTTTGTTGTTCGTTAATGCTGTTTTGCTATGCGTTGTATTAAAAATTGCAACATTTTCAATTGGCTGTAAATTTGTTCTGTCAAATACTCTAATCACCTGGGTATAAGATAAGTTGCTCAAAAATATTAATGATAAAGAAATAAAATATATTCTCATATGTTTATATTTTTGTAGTTCATCTACCCTGTTAAATAGTTTTGCTT
>CAYNBX010000157.1:0-4979 GCA_964395505.1 uncultured Bacteroidales bacterium
CGAAATAAAGAAATCTGACATTATGGACAGACACTAATTATATCTTTATTCATATCTCAAAGCATCAATAGGATTAAGATTAGCGGCTTTTTTAGCAGGGTACCATCCAAAAAATATTCCTATAAAAGCACAGAATAAAAACGAGATTATTATTGAGTTTGGAGTGATAATAACAGGCCATCCTGCAAAATGTGTTATGATTTGTGATGAGATAATACCAAGAATAACACCAATAATACCGCCTGACACACTAAGTAAAATTGATTCTATTAAAAACTGTAAAAGTATATCACTGCCTCTGCCACCTACTGACATTCTCAGGCCGATTTCTCTTGTGCGTTCAGTTACAGATACATACATTATATTCATAATTCCAATACCTCCAACTATCAAAGAAATAGCTGCTATTGCAGCTAACAACATTGTCATAATATCACTTGTAGATGTAAACATTTTTATAAATTCCTGTTGGTTCATAATTCTGAAATCATCCTCGTCAGAAGGGGCTAATTTATGAGAATAACGCATTGCATCTTCAACTTCATTTTCAGCAGAATCAACAGAAGAAGCATCTTTAGCAGAAATAAAAATAGCATGAAGATGGGTTCTGGAAGTTATCCTTTTTTGAACAGTAGTATAAGGAGCAAGTATTATATCATCCTGGTCTGTCCCAAAAGTACTTTCTCCTTTTGATTCTAATACACCCATAATTTTAAAAGGAATCTTATTAAAACGGATATTTTCTCCCACAGGATCATAACCTTCTCCGAACACATTATCAACAATAGTTTTACCAATAATACAGACTTTATTTGCAGTTCTAATATCTCTTTGAGTAAACAATGAACCAGATTTTAGAGATAAATTTCTTATATTAAAATATTCTGTGTTAACGCCAAGAATAGAAGTAGGCCAATTTCCGGCAGATGAAATAACCTGTCCGCCACCTCTCACATAAGGAGACACTAAAGCCACGGAAGGACATTTTTCTCTTATTGCTTTTACATCATCAATAGTTAGACGTTTAGAATTTGCGCTTCCCATTGAAACACCACCCCTCATTTGATTGCTGGGCCTTATAAACAGCATATTTGTCCCCATACTTGTAATTTGATTTTTAATGCTTTCCTTTGAGCCTTGTCCTATAGCAAGCATAGTTATTACAGAGGCAACACCAATAATTATCCCGAGCATGGTCAAGAATGTCCTAAATTTATTTCTAAGCAATGATGCGTATGCTATTTTTATTAGATTTATTATATTCATATCAAAAGTAAAATTAATTTAATCATATTCTTCATCAACAGATAGAACAGATAACATATCCTCAGCAATTTTAGGTTTTTTAACTTTAACATCACTTATTGCATTGCCATCTTTTAATTTAATATTTCGTTTAGAATATTCAGCAATGTCGTTTTCATGAGTAACTAAAGCTATTGTAATTCCTTTATTATTTAATTTTTGAAAGACATCTATAATTTCAAAACTTGCTTTTGTATCGAGATTACCAGTAGGTTCATCAGCAAGAATTATAAGAGGTTGGTTTATTAAAGACCTTGCTATAGCGACTCTTTGCTGCTGTCCACCTGAAAGCTGATTTGGCTTATGATATATCCTGTCAGCAAGTCCTACCATTTCCAGAGCAGCAACAGCACGTTCTTTTCTTTCTTTTGATTTAATTGTTTTATTATATAAAAGAGGCAGCTCAACATTTTCAAGGGCTGAAGTACGAGGAAGCAGGTTGTATGTTTGAAACACAAAACCCAACTTTCTGCTCCTTATCATTGCGAGTTTATCTTTTGAAAAATTCTTCACATTTTCCTGATCTAAGAAATAATCACCAGAAGTTGGAATGTCAAGACAGCCAAGAATATGTAATAAAGTAGATTTCCCGGAACCGCTTGCGCCCATTATTGCAACAAATTCCCCTGATTTAATATCAAGGTCAATACCTTTTAAGGCATGAACAACCACCTCACCAACAATATAATCACGCTTTAAACTTCTTACTGAAATAATATTTTTATCCATTTTATATAATCTTAATTAATAAATGTTGCAAAAATCATTATTAATTCAATAAAACATTTATTTTCTATGTGGTCTTCTTTGTGGCATAAAAGGACTTCTAAAACTGTTATTTTTTGACTTTTTAACTTTTTGTTTACCAATAATAATTTTTTCATCTGGCTTTATTCCTCTCACAACTTCATAATAAATACCATCACTTAGTCCCAATTTTACTCTTCTTGGCATCATTAATCCATTTTTTTCAATCCATACTCTTGTAAATTTCTTCCTATAATTGCTATTATGTGTAAAAGCAAAATTTGCAATAGGTCTCTTTCTTTTCTTTTTAAGAGAATCAGGAATATTAAGAGAATCAGGAATATTTTTAAAAGCATCTTTTATTTCTTGAACAGAAGGTTTAAAACGCAATGCCTGAACAGGTATTTTCACAACATCATTTCTCTTAGCAACATAAATCACAATATTGGCAGTCATACCTGGCATAAGTTTCAAATCAGGATTGGGAGCATTGATAATAACATTATAAGTAACCACATTCTGGACAATAATAGGTTGTAATCTTATTTGTATGACAGTACCTTCAAAAGAATCATCAGGGAAAGCATCAACAGTAAACTCAACATTTTGATCCTGTTTAACCTGTCCTATATCAGCCTCATCAATAGAAGCCTTAACCTGCATTTTTGTAAGATCATTAGCAATAACGAACAATGTAGGAGTATTAAAACTTGCGGCTACTGTTTGCCCTACATCAACATTTCTGGAGATAACCACGCCATCAATAGGAGCTTTAATAATAGCATAAGCCAAATTTCGCTTTGCTCTTTTAAGCTGGGCTAATACAGATATATAATTAGCTTCAGAAGTTTTGTAATCATATAAAGCTTTTTCATAATCAACATCTGCAACGACCTTTTTGTTAAAAAGCTTTTTAATTCTATTATAATTGCTTTTGTTATAATCAAGGGAAGCCTTAATTTTTTCAACATTTGCCTCAACTTCGTTCAAATTAGCAGCAAGTGTTGTGGTATCTAACTTAGCAATAATATCTCCTTTTTTTACAACAGAATTAAAATCAACATAAATTTTCTCAATTATTCCAGAAACCTGAGTTCCTACGTCAACAGTTGTAATTGCATCTAATGTCCCAGTTGCTGTAACAACATTGCTTATATCTCCTTTTTCAACTTTAACAGTTTTCCATTCCTCTGTTATTTGATTCTTTCCTGAAAAATAAAATTTTGCAACTATTGCTGCGGCTATTACAGCTATTATTAAAATTATTATCCGATTTTTTCTTTTCATATTTTTATATTTTTTTTCGTCTTATATTTAATTATTATTTTTTACTTTGTTATATTTATAATTATAAAGTCAAAGGTTTTCCCGTATAAAAATCCAGTATTTTCATCTTAAAAATATAATTATATTTTGCATTTATCAAACTGTTTCTAGCCTGAATATATTTTGTTTTATTGGTTAAAAAATCAATAGAATTTAACATTCCAATATTAAACTTTTCAACCGAATTATTATATGATTGTTTAAAAGAAACGTATTGTTCTTTGTTAGAGACATACTCTTTTTGAGCAGCAATAACATCAAGCCAGGCTTGCTCTATTTTTTTACGCAAATCATTTTTGACATTCTGTTCATCAAGTTCAGTAATCATTTTATTAATTTTAGCCCTGGAAATACTTGACTTAGCTTGTTTATTATTAAAAATCGGAATAGACAAATTAAGACTTACAGACTGGAAAAAGTTATCGTTAATCTGATCTAAAAAACGATAGGCATCAGAGCTAATAACATTATATGGACGCATAGTCATAACTAATTGTGTAGGATCGCTTTGCAGATAACCTATCTGCTTTTCCTCATAATAGGTATCTACGATTTTATTTAATTTTCTGGCACTTGAATATCTTGTAGTTAGGTTTCCGTTTAAAGACAAGCGTGGGTACAAAGAGCTTCTAGCAATATCAATAGCGAGAGATTTGCTTTTAGTGTTAAGTACAGCATTTTTTATTTCTGGTTTTACTTTTAAGGCTTGTGAATAAATTTTTTCAGGATATCCGTAATTATTATTATCTGCATTAAACAATAAATTATTAAGAGCAGGTTCTTTAATTTCAAAATTACTGTCAAGAGGCAGTTCCATTAATTGCATTAAATTAACTTTATTTGTTGCAAGTTGATTTTTAGCATTTGTCAGAGCAAGTTTATCACTCGAATACTGGGCTTTCATTTCCAGTAAATTACTCTGCGGCATCATTCCTGCATCAACCATTATCTTTGTTCTGATTACCTGCTGCTTAGAAACATTAAGCTGTTCCTGAAAATTTTTCAGATTCTCTTTTGCATATAATATTTGAAGGTATGCTTCTGTAATTAATAAGCTTACATTTTCTTTTATTTGTTCTGATTTATATTTGCCTGCTTTATAATTTATTTCGTTTTGTCTTATGGATTTTAGATTTTTAAAGCCATTAAACAATGTTACAGAAGAGCTTATATTAAAATTGTTTGATGAATAATTTTTATTCTGATAATCTCCTGTTACAGGGTCCATTGATGTTCCCCAGGTATAATTCTGGCTGGTTCCTGCATTCAAACCAGGAATACGATTTGCTTTTGTCTGTTCTAAGTTTACCTTATTTATTTCATTACTTAATTTACTCTGTCGTATCTGAATGTTTTTTTCATAAGCTTGATTAATACATTGACTTAAAGTCCAGACTTTATTTTGGGCATTCAAATAATTACTAAACAAAAACAAAACCAATATTAAATACTTTATTTTTCTCATTATTATTTAAAATTTATTTTTTGATATTTTAGAAAATTAAAAAAACTCCATTCGTTTATAATTTCGTATATTTTTTAATTCTGTGTTTTACGTTTTTTTTATACCGCGGGCTTCCGCTTATGACTACAAATATTTC
>CAYNBX010000158.1:0-4947 GCA_964395505.1 uncultured Bacteroidales bacterium
AATCGGACATTATGGACAAACACTAATTAAATTAAAATTATACAGGTGTAAATATGCAAAATTATTAATTATCTTATTATTTTGAGTTGAAAAAAATATTATTTTTTATTCAGTGTAATTTTAATAGATTTTCTACTAATTCAGGAATTCCCTTAGCTGCTTTTTTGCTTATAATAGTGAGATTATGTATGTTTTGAGAATTAGAAGGTTTTGGGTCAACTAAATATTTTGGTATATTAAAAGGTGCATAGTTTAATAAGCCTGCTGCTGGATAGACATTTAAAGAAGTTCCTATAACAATATAAATATCAGCCAGGGAAGAAATTTTCATTGCAGGTGCTATGTTAGGTACAGCTTCTCCAAACCAAACAACATCAGGACGTAATTGCGAACCTTTTTCACACAAATCTCCTATTTTTAATTTCCAACTTTTAAGTTCATAAATCAAATTTGGGTCAACAGTGCTGCGAGCTTTCTTTAATTCTCCATGTAAATGTAATACATTCTTAGAACCAGCTCTCTCGTGAAGATCATCAACATTTTGTGTAATTATTTGAACATCAAATTTATTTTCAAGTTTTACAAGAGCATAATGAGCAGGATTAGGTGATACCTCAAAAAGCAGTTTCCTTCGCATATTATAAAATTCCAGAACCAATTCCGGATTTTTCTCCCAGGCTTCAGGCGTTGCTAATTCCTGTGTATTATATTTTCCCCATAAACCTCCCTTCCCCCTGAATGTTTGTAAACCACTTTCAGCACTTATGCCAGCTCCTGTAAGAACTACTACTCTTTTCATCAAAAATTATTTTTTTAATACCTAAATTTATGGTAATAACACTACCTCATCCCCTAAGCCCTTCTCCTTTTAGGAGAAGGGCTTAGGGGATGAGGTCATACTTGCTTTTTATACCAGACTCAATATTTATTTATACAGTTTTTAGAATGTTTCCAATAAACATATCAACCACCCAATAATTCAATCATTCATTTCAATAAAAACCTTAGCCATTAAAAGAAAATTAAAACCTTGTTTATCAATAATTATTTATACCCAACAGCAGCATAGCCCACCCAATGATGAATATTTGCCGGTGCAGTAATTCCCATTTTAAGATCAGAAACAGATAGATGACTATGATCAAGGCTGGTGGCATAACCTAACAATACACCTTTTAATTTTATATTAAGTATTTCTTGTAGGTCATAAGTTGTGAGTAAGCCCATAGGTACAGAATAACGTCCACACCAGGACCATTTCCCTTTTTTGTAATTGTCTTTGTCAGTAGTGTAGTTAATAAAAGTTTGAATTTTTTCAGTAGAAATATTGCATGTAAGACAATTGTTAATGATTTCGTGTTCATGAGCAACAGCTTTTTGATAACCTGCTGAGTCGCTGCCATAGAAATTTAGTTCTGATGTTCCCCAATCCTGGTCACCATAATGAACAGCATCAGTGCTTATCACAAAAGCATAATCTTTTCCCCATTCCCAGTTATGCTTCACAGCTACCTTATGAATAGCTTTTGATAAGAACCCTGCTATTTCTATCATTTTTTGATATGGCATACGAGTTACGAGTATTGGTACAATTTTAATATTTCGATTATGTTGTTGAATGAATGGAATTATTGCCTCAATAGAATGCTCTTTTGCTTGCATACTATCGTTTACACTGTAAATATCTTTTGGTAAATTTTTCATTATTTCTTCACGAATAGGTGAAACAGTTACATTACCATAAGGCTCTTTCCAGAATTTGTAATCATCAAAAATTATTTTGTTTTCCATTGCTGAAACATGGGCTTTATGATGAGTAACTCCAAATAATATTACTGTTGAAGCTTTTATGTTTTTTAATACAGCAGGATATAAATAACCAACATAAGTGTAATCATCGTGAGGTGATATAGCCACTTTCCATTGAGTGTTTGAGTCTACTTTTGCTGATTTCAAAGCATTTTGCAAAAGTTTGCTTTGTGTATTATTAATTCGTTCGATAACAGAATCCATTTGCCATGCCTTGTGTGCATAACCTATTGTGTCAACAAAGGTTCTGGTTTTAGCTTGTGCTTTTTGACCCTTGTTTTTTGCAGAATTACATGAAAATATTATCAACACAGCTGATAATATTGTTAATAATAAAATTGTTTTTTTCATTTCTGTTTAGTTTTTAAATTGTTATTTTATCATATTTGAAATTTATTTTGGATTCCTTTTATTTATTTTTCAAATTTATATCAAATTGAATTGTTTTACAAATTATTATTAATAAAAAATCATAAAAATAAACGAGTCAATTTAAGAAAATAAAGTTCAGAAAAAGAAACCATTGAAATGGTAATGGTGAGCGGATTATGTATTATATTATTAAGCTCTGACTTTTAATTAAGTGCTAAAAAAAATTGTTAAACTAGCATTCCCAACAATGTCATTAGGTTCAGCTTTGGAATAGATTTAGTTTGCGGATTTAAGGTTAAATATAAATTTATTATTTTTTACAAAATATAACATATTGAGATAGTAAAAGTTTTAATTGTAATTTATTATATTTTCATTTATTGATTAAAGAATTATTGATATAAATTAAAAATTGTAATTTTACGGTTTCAAATTTTGAGACAAAAAACTAATATTAAATAAATTATGAAGAAATATAAAAAACAAGAAGCTTTGGATTATCATTCAGAGGGGCGACCAGGTAAGATAGAAATAATACCTACAAAACCTTATATAAATCAGATGGATCTTGCGTTAGCATATACTCCTGGTGTTGCTGAGCCTTGTCTTGAGATAAAAAAAAATAAAGAAGATATTTATAAATATACAGGCAAAGGAAATTTGGTGGCTATTATTACAGATGGGAGTGCTGTATTGGGTTTGGGAGATATTGGACCAGAAGCCTCAAAACCTGTGATGGAAGGCAAAAGTTTTTTGTTTAAGATTTTCTCCGGTATTGATGCTTTCGACATAGAAATAGGAACAAAGGATGTTGATAAATTTGTTGAAACAGTGGAATTGATAGCACCAGGTTTTGGTGGTATAAACCTTGAAGATATTAAGGCTCCTCAGTGTTTTGAAATAGAAAAACGCTTGAAAGAAAAATTGGATATTCCTGTTATGCACGATGATCAACATGGAACTGCTATAATTACTGGTGCTGCTTTGCTGAATTGTTTAGAAATTGTTGGAAAGAAAATTCAGGATATTAAACTGGTCGTAAGTGGAGCAGGAGCTGCTGCTTGTGCTTGCGCTAAGATGTATGTTAATTTAGGTGTAAATCCAGATAATATTATAATGTATGACATCAATGGAGTATTAACTAAAGAAAGAAAAGATTTGAATGCAGGCAACAGACAATTTGCCACTGATAAGGATGTCCATTCACTTAAAGAAGCTATTAAAGATGCTGATGTATTTTTAGGCTTGTCTGCAGGTGGAGTTTTAAAGAAAGAAATGCTTGGCTCAATGGCTGATAATCCTATTGTTTTTGCAATGGCTAATCCAGTACCGGAAATTTCCTATGAAGACGCTAAATCAGTAAGAAATGATGTAATCATCGCGACAGGACGTTCGGATTATCCTAATCAAGTTAATAATGCTTTAGGTTTCCCTTACATTTTTAGAGGAGCTTTAGATGTAAGAGCAAAATGTATTAATGAGGAAATGAAACTTGCAGCTTCTTATGCTTTAGCTGAATTGGCAAAAAAACAAGTACCTGATTATGTAAAGAAAATATACAAGGGAGAAACAATGGATTTTGGAAGAAATTATTTTATCCCTAAACCCCTGGATACACGTTTGATATCTTTTGTCTCCCCTGCTGTTGCAAAAGCTGCTATGGACTCAGGTGTCGCTCGTAAGTCTATAGAAGATTGGGACGCATATAAACAAAACTTAAATAATAGACTGAAAAGATTATTAAATATAAATAAATAATGATTTCGCAAATAAAAGGTAGATTGGTTGAAAAAAATCCAACTTATGTAATTATTGATTGTAATGGTATAGGTTATATGTTAAATATTTCTCTAAATACTTATTCCAAAATAAAAGATAAGGATGATTGTAAACTTTTTACACATTTAATTGTTCGCGAAGATGCACTAATACTTTTCGGTTTTGCAGATGAACAAGAGAGAAGACTTTTCAGATATCTCATTTCTGTTTCTGGAGTTGGAGCAAATACTGCACGTTTAATACTTTCTTCATTATCCCCGGCTGAAGTTTGTGATGCAATTGTTACTGATAACGTTTCTGCTCTTAAAGCTGTTAAAGGAATAGGAAATAAATCTGCTCAAAGAATAGTCATAGATTTAAAAGATAAGTTAGCAAAAGAAGAATTTTTAAAAGGAAATTTGATGATTTCACACAATACTAAAAAAGAAGAAGCGTTATCTGGTTTGATAATACTTGGTTTTAATAAGAATGCTGCTAATAAAGCTCTTAATAAAATTTTTGAAAACAAAGGTGCTTCTTTGTCAGCTGAGGAATTGATTAAAGAAGCCTTAAAGATTTTATAATCTAAAACATTATTATTTTTTTATGATTTTTGAAATCCACAAATTATTTATAATATCCTGATTTTATGTTACCTTTCGATTTTTTTACCAAATATATTATGATAATTTTATTGAATCAAACAGCAAAAATGTGTAAAAAATATACTGGTAAAACAAAGGCATTGAAGTAATAATCAGTGTCTGTAAGGAAACTTATATAAATATATATTTTTGATAAAAAAATGTCAATAACAAGGCTTGCAAAATCTTAAAAATCAAGAATCCCGATGCATGGACGACTAATTTTTAAGATGAGTGTAATGCTGCTATTGGCATCTTCTTATATACACTACAAGTAGTATTTTCTTTTATTTTAAACGAGTTAAATGTAGTTTGCAAAAAACCAATTAGTGTCCGTCTTTAAAGTCAGTGTTTGAATCAGAAT
>CAYNBX010000159.1:0-4891 GCA_964395505.1 uncultured Bacteroidales bacterium
AATTTTTTAACCGCAGTTAACTTACTGTTAATGAGGATTGAAAAATTCCTGATAACGTAGAGGTTGGCAACAAAGAACCTTTTTTGACCGAACTCATTCATTGAATAAAATTTGATTAACAAAAGGATTTTCTTTGCTTATAAAATACCTTCTCTTAGTATATCATGAATATGAATTACTCCAACATATTTAGCATTATCTAAAACCAAAAGTTGCGTAATGCTGTTTTGTCGCATAAGAGTAAGTGCGTCAATAACCAGTGTGTTTTTATCAATTGTTTTCGGATTGTAAGACATAATATCTCTTGCAGTTATATTATTTAATGATATATTTTTTTGAAGCATTCTTCTTAGATCACCATCAGTAATAATACCTAAGAGTTTTCCATTTTCTGTAACAGCAGTTGCTCCTAATCTTTTAGAAGATATTTCTAAAATAATTGTTTTAATATTATCATTAATATCAACTTTTGGGACTTCGTTATTAATATATAAATCAGATACTCTAAGATATAATTTTTTACCTAAAGAGCCGCCTGGATGGTATTTAGCAAAGTCATTGATAGTAAAACCTTTGCATTCCAACAAACAAACAGCAAGTGCATCTCCCATAGCCAATTGTGCTGCTGTACTTGAAGTAGGAACCAGATTATTAGGACAAGCCTCTTTTTCTACTGTTGTATTTAAAATATAATCAGCTTGTTTTGCCAGATAAGAATTGATATTACCAACCAGAGCAATCAAAGTATTACCCCGTAACTTTAATAAAGGTATTAAAACCTTTATTTCTGCTGTATTTCCACTTTTTGATATACAAATAATAATATCTTCTTTTTGGACAATACCAAGATCTCCATGTATAGCATCAGCAGCATGCATAAATATTGCAGGTGTTCCCGTTGAATTCAGTGTTGCAACAATTTTTGTTGCTATATTTGCACTCTTACCAATTCCGGTGATAACAACTCTGCCTTTTGAATTATAAATCATTTCAACGCATTTGGCAAAATCATCATTAATAAATTTATTTAAATTTAAAATTGCATTTGCTTCGTTATTTATAGTTCTTAAACCTATATTTTTTATTTCTTTGTATGTTTTCAAGACTAATATTTTTTATCTTTATGCTTTTTTAAAAATACAAATATATAAACAAAAGAATAATAATATTCTAATAGTAATAATATTTTTAAAAAGTTATAGAAGGTGAGAAATTTAATAAAAAATTATACCTATAAAATTATAAAGCAGAGTTTTATAATAAATTTAATTTAATATACAATAAATATAAAATACATCGTTAAAAATGAGCAGTAACAAACAGTTCAAGGCTAAAGTTTATCAGGTTAAGCTTGCGAATATATTACATAAAATAGTGAAGAAATATTTTACTATGAGCAATTGTTTTTAACAAATTTTAAAGTAAAAAATGGGAAAAAAGTGGGAAAAGAAAAAATAATTAAGTGTAAAATGAAGATTATAACGTATATAGTGTAAAAAAATAAAATTATTGATGCCTGAATAACACGTTAACAGTTTTTAATTACTTATTTTCATTTTTAAGTTTTAAATTCACGAGTGATAATAGAGCCAGAATGATTGTTGTTCACTGCCCGAAGGGCTGAAAAGTCCTATGGAACCTGAGTTTTTAATTCTGTCGTTGACTTATCACCGTTGGATTGTTATCTGTTGCAAAGATAATATTTTTTAAGTTTATTTGGACTTTTTCTTTGTAATTCAATATGGGGTTTCCCTGGTTGTAAAGTAGCACTGTTAGGTAAACTTATGATATAAAAACATATATAATATTAACCGCAAGCTGCAAAGGTTTAAAGTTAAAAAACATATTAAATGTATAAAGTCATTATTTAAAGGTAAATGTTTTATTTGAAACAGCATAAAGAAGTAACGAACATGAAAAAAATCTAAATTCAAGATAATTTTAAAAAAATATAATTATTAAGAAATAAAATAAATTAGAATCTTAATAGAAATAAATTTGCATTAATAATTTTAGTTTTTATTATATTTGTATTAGAAATTAAAATATTTGTAAATAAATATTTAATATTCGTTTCAAGAAGGTAATAATATTTTTAATTAAAAAGAATAAAATGTCTATAAGGGATGATTATTCTCTTCATGATTTATTGAAGAAGATATTTGGGTTTGACCATTTCAAGGGGGACCAGGAAGAAATAATAAAAAATTTACTTGCTGGCAATAATACTTTTGTTATTATGCCAACAGGTGGAGGAAAATCGATGTGTTACCAATTGCCTGCTTTAATAAGCGAAGGTACAGCAATAATAGTATCTCCATTAATTTCATTAATGAAAAATCAAGTAGATGCAATACGAAATTTTGGTGAAAAAGAAAGCATAGCTCATGTTATGAATTCATCTTTAAATAAAATAGAGCTTGCACAGGTAAGAAAAGACCTTAAGAATGGGGAAACCAAATTGTTATATGTTGCACCTGAATCTCTCACGAAAGAAGAAAATATTGAATTTTTAAAGACCATTAAAATTTCATTCTATGCTATTGATGAGGCACATTGTATTTCAGAATGGGGGCACGATTTCAGGCCTGAATACAGGAGGTTAAAGCCAATAATTGAAGCAATTGGGCAGAAGGTGCCTATAATAGCTCTTACTGCAACAGCAACACCAAAAGTACAACAGGATATTCAGAAAAATCTGGATATGATGGAAGCAAAAGTTTTTAAATCATCATTTAATAGACCTAATCTTTATTATGAAGTCCGTCCTAAAACAAAAAATGTTATTAAAGACATAATAAAATATATTAAAACTCAGCCAGGTAAATCAGGTATTGTTTATTGTTTAAGCAGAAAAAAAACTGAAGAAATAGCTCAAACTCTTCAGGTTAATGGTATCAAAGCCTTACCCTATCATGCAGGCTTAGATTCTGCTACGCGGAAAGCAAATCAGGATAGGTTTCTTATGGAAGATGTAGATGTTATTGTAGCTACTATTGCTTTTGGTATGGGTATTGACAAACCAGACATCCGTTTTGTAATACATCATGACATACCAAAAAGCCTTGAAGGATATTATCAGGAGACAGGCCGTGCTGGCCGTGATGGTGGCGAAGGTAATTGTATTGTATTTTATAGTTATGACGATATCTTAAAGCTTGAAAAGTTTATGAAAGGCAAACCTATAGCAGAACAAGAAATTGCTAAACAATTACTTTTAGAAACTGTTGCTTTTGCTGAATCATCAGTTTGCCGTCGTAAGCTATTGCTTCATTATTTTGGAGAAGATTACCCGGAAGATAATTGCAATAATTGCGATAATTGTTTACATCCTAAAACAAAATTTGAAGGCAAGGAATATGTTAAAATAGTTTTAGAGGCTGTATTAGAGGTAAAACAACTTTTTAAAGCCAAACATATCATTAATATAATTATTGGGAAAAATACTGCTTCTATTAAATCATTCAAACATAACAAGCTCAAGTCTTTTGGAAAGGGTATGGATAAAAATGAAAGATTTTGGAACGCTGTGATAAGACAAGCATTAATTGCAAATCTTATCGTTAAGGATATTGAAAATTATGGTTTATTAAAAATTACTGAAAAAGGAGAGAAATTTCTTAAAAAGCCTTATTCCTTTATGTTAACCGAAGATCATGATTATGAAAGTGGTGATTATGATGGATTTTTTGCATCAGGTCATAAAACAAGTACAACAGATAAAAAACTTTTTGCTATATTAAAAGATTTAAGGAGATCTATATCAAAAAAAGAAAAACTACCTCCTTTTGTCATTTTCCAAGATCCTTCATTAGAAGATATGGCTACTCAATATCCTATAACAAATGAAGAATTAAAACAAATCACAGGTGTAGGCGCAGGGAAAGCTTTAAAATATGGCAAACCTTTTCTTGAACTTATTAAACAATATGTTGAAGAAAATGAAATCGTTCGTCCTGTTGATATGGTTGTAAAATCTATTGTTAATAAATCACAAATTAAAGTTTTTATTATTCAAAGTATTGATCATAAAATAGGACTTGAAGATATTGCAAATTCAAAAAATATGACTATTAGTGAACTTTTAACAGAAATAGAACATATTGTTGATTCAGGAACAAAACTCAATATAAATTATTATGTTAACGAATATATTGACCCTTATCACCAGGAAGATATTTTTGATTACTTCAAAGAAGCTGAATCTGACTCTGTGGAAGATGCTCTTAAAGAATTAGGTGAAGATGAATTCAATGAAGAAGAAATACGTCTTATGAGAATTAAATTTATGTCTGAACTTGGGAATTAAACTGTGATTTTTTTATTAAATAAATATAAGATTATATAAAAATTTTATAGACATTAGCATTTATCATATCTTAGCTTGAATTTATGAAAAAATATTTTTTATTATTACTCTTACTTTTATCGCAACTAAGTTGTATTAAAAAAGAAGATAAAAAGCTTCCTGATAACATTATGACACATAAACAAATGGTTGAAGTTCTCGTTGATGTTCACCTGGTTGAAGCTTCATTATCTAATAAAAGATGTAATAGTAAAACCCTTAAAAGCTATTCTAATTACTATTATAATTTTATTTTTAAGAAACATCATATTACTCGCAAGAAATATGAGGAGAGTTTGAATTATTATAAACTTCATTTAAAAAAATTAGATAAAATTTATGCAGATGTTATTACAAATTTGAGTAAAAAACAAAGTGAGGTTAATCATGAATAGCATTATATTTTTAATAAAAGGATTTTATTCCAAAATTTAAATTTTCATCTGTTTGTATTTTTGTATATAACTCATCATTAAATATTTATCTTAAAAAAAATATTAGTAATGTCTGAAATTAGATATTAGATATTTGAAGTTATGCTTC
>CAYNBX010000160.1:0-4836 GCA_964395505.1 uncultured Bacteroidales bacterium
GTTTTTTTAAAAAACCTTACAAAAGTTACATCGGGATGAGCATTTTTTTGACGAGAGTAACGCAGAAAATGGACATTATGGACAAACACTAATTAATTGTTAAAATGATTATAAAATGAAAAAACGTAATACATGGTATTTTATTATAGAAAATATTACCAGGCATACAAGTTTTGCAGTAAGAATGCAAAATTAAAAAAATTATTAAAACATTATTTTTTCTTTATTATTAAAAATAATTTATAAATCTATGCTTTGAAATTAAAATATTACCCTGCATAAATAATATTAACTTGCTTAGATGTTAGACTTTATCTTTGATTTATAAGCCTTTAATTTCAAACTGTTTGTTCATTAACTAAATATAGGAGTATTTTTGTATATGTTAAAAAATGTTAAAAGTATTTTTTGTATTTTTTAAATTATATAGTTTTGTAAAAAAAATTTAAAAATGAATGTTACAGTAGAAAATTTAATTAGAAAATACGGTTCACAAAAAGCTGTTAACAATATTAGCTTTAAAGTAAACACAGGCGAGATATTGGGTTTTTTGGGTCCTAATGGTGCAGGTAAAACTACTACAATGAGAGTAATAACTACTTTTATTACACCTACTGAAGGGGATGTCCATATTGGGAATTATTCCATTAAAGAAGATTATAATGAAGTAAGAAAACACATTGGGTATCTGCCTGAAAACAATCCTTTATATCAAGATATGGCTATTATTGATTATCTTGAATTTGTGGCTGAATTACAAGGCGTAGAAAAATCAAAGATAAAGGATAGAATTTTGGAAATGATACGTGTGTGTGGGCTGGAAAGTGAGAAATATAAAAAAATCAATGAACTTTCAAAAGGTTATAAACAAAGAGTTGGTTTGGCTCAGGCTTTAATTCATGATCCTGATGTGCTTATTTTGGATGAGCCTACTTCTGGACTTGACCCTAATCAGATTATTGAAATACGTAAACTTATAAAAAAGATAGGACAGGAGAAAACTGTTATTTTATGTTCTCATATTTTGGCTGAAGTAGAAGCTACTTGCGATAGAATATTAATAATCAATAAGGGGGAAATCGTTGCTAATGGTACAGCTGAAGAACTGAAAAAACGTTCTCAAGGAAGAGAAATCCTTAAAGTTACTATTGAAGGTGGAGAGAAAAATAAGGTTTTTGAGGCTCTTAGAAAAGTCGATTCTGTTGAAATGGTAGATTTTATTAATAATAAAACATGCTCATACGAGGTTCAATCTAAACCAGAGATGTCTTCTGCAAAAAATATTTTTAACCTTTGTGTTAAAAATGGCTGGTTTTTAACGGAACTTACTCCTATTGAAACAAAACTTGAAGATGTTTTCCATGAATTAACTACAAGTAATTGATTTTTGATAATTTTTTTAGAATTTATAAAATAATACAATATGAATAAAATATGGATTATTGCCAGGCGTGAGTTAAGTTCTTTTTTTGATTCATTGATGGCGTATATTATGCTAATTGCATTTTTAGGCTTTAGCGGATTCTTTACATGGATTTATGGCTCTGATGTGTTTTTTGTTAATCAGGCAAGTTTGCAAACATTCTTTAGTGTTGCTTATTGGACCTTATTCTTTTTTATCCCTGCTCTTACAATGGGATTAATTGCTGAAGAGAAAAAAACAGGTACTATTGAACTACTGTTAACAAAACCTGTTACTGATTGGCAAGTTGTTTTAGGCAAGTTTTTATCTACTCTATTATTGATAATTTTTGCCTTGATTTTAACATTGCCTTATTATATTACTGTTGCTAATTTGGGAAATATTGATAATGGTGCTGTTTGGTCAGGTTATCTTGGTCTTATTTTTTTGAGTGCTGCTTATATTAGTATAGGAATATTTGCAAGCAGTATTTCTAAAAATCAAATTGTTGGTTTTTTAGTGGCTTTATTTATAGGCATCTTCTTTCAAATAATTTTTTCTGTTTTAGCTAATGGCTCTTCTGGCTTTTTTGCTAATTTGTTTAATTATCTTAGCTTATCTACTCATTTCGATTCTATTTCAAGAGGAGTTATTGATTCAAGAGATTTAATTTACTTTTTATCTATAATTTTTTTGGGATTATCGTCCACAGAAGCCGTTTTAGGTAAAAGACATATTTAATTGTTTAAATAAAATATCAAAATGAAAAATAAAAAATCTTTAACATATTATGTATTACTTGTTTTTGGAGTAATAATTTTAATAAATATTTTATCAGACAAACTCTTTGTGAGACTTGATTTTACCGCTGATAAAGAATATACTTTGAGTAAAGCCACAAGAAATATTCTTAAAAATTTATCAGAACCTGTTACTATTACTGCATATTTTACTGATAATCTCCCTCCTCAGATTGCTAAAACCAGGAGAGATTTTAAAGATTTACTTATAGAATATGGTAATGTTTCAAGAGGGAAGGTAGTTTATGAGTTTGTTAATCCTAATAAGGATAAAAAAACAGAACGTGAAGCTGTTCAAGCAGGTATTCAACCTGTTATAATTAATGTCAGGGAAAAAGACCAGGTAAAACAGCAAAAAGTATATCTTGGTGCTGTTGTCAGGATGGGAGATGGTTCAGAGCCTATACCATTTATGAAACCAGGTGCTGCTATGGAGTATGCCTTATCTTCGAGTATTAAAAAATTATCTGTGATAAATAAGCCTGTTGTTGGTCTTTTGCAAGGTCAGGGTGAACCTTCTATTCAGGCTCTCAGACAGGTATATGCCTCTCTTTCTGTATTGTATAATGTTGAGCCCGTTACTATTACAGATTCTGTTAATCTTAATAAGTATGTTACTATTGCCATTGTTGCACCTAAGGATACTTTCCCTGAGG
This sequence comes from uncultured Bacteroidales bacterium, assembly GCA_964395505.1. GTDB lineage: Bacteria > Bacteroidota > Bacteroidia > Bacteroidales > AUK083 > AUK083. Next base: position 2,859 of record CAYNBX010000160.1, read on the forward strand.
AAGATCTTGACAAATTAGATGATTATCTTGCTAATAAAGGTAATTTGTTTATTGCATGCAATAGGGTAGAGGGAGAATTGAGCTCTAACCCACCAATGGGGAAAACTCTTAATACAGGTTTAGAAGAATGGTTGAACAAAAAAGGCTTATCATTGGAAAATAATTTTGTTGTTGACTCAAAATGTGCCAGTGTAGGTGTTAGACAACAGCAAGGTTTTTTTAATTTTACTACTAATGTTAGATTCCCTTATCTCCCTATAATATCAAATTTTGCTGATAATCCTATTACTAAAGGTCTTGAAAGTGTTGTTATGAAATTTGCAAGCTCAATTGATTTTACAGGTGATACTTCTTTAACATATATACCGCTGGCAAAAACAGGTAAAAAATCTGGAACTCAGTCCCCACCCTTATATTTTAATATTAATAAAAGATGGACTGATGCAGATTTCCCTTTGTCAAATTTAACTGTTGCTGCTTTATTAGAAGGTAAAATTGTAGGCAAAAATAAATCAAAAATTGTTTTAGTTGGTGATGGCGATTTCCCTATTAATGGTGAAGGTCAAAATGCCAGACAAATACAAGCAGATAATGTTAATTTAATGGTTAATGCTATTGACTGGTTGTCTGATGATACAGGACTTATTTCATTGAGGACAAAAGGTGTCACTTCAAGACCTTTAGATCAGATATCTGATGCCAGGAAAATTTTTTTAAGATGGTTGAATTTTTTATTGCCAATAATAATAGTTTTAATATATGCTTTATTTAGAACACAAAAAAGAAGAAATTTAAGAATAAAAAGAATGGAGGAAGGATATGTCTAAAAAATCAAGATCAAGAAACTTAATTATTTTATTTGTTGTATTACTTGCTGTTGTTGCAATAATTAAATATTTTGATTCAATAAAAGGAGAGAGATCTTTTAAAAGTAAAATAATTAGTATTGATACAGCAAAAGTAACTTCAATAAATATTTATCCTGAAATAGGAGCAAGTAAACAAGCTAAAAAGGCTTTAAAAATTGTTCGTTTAGGCGATTCATGGCGTGTTAAAAATGATAGTATTGATGTTCAGCTTGATAATCAAAAAGTTAAGGAGATGCTGTCTTCTTTAGTATTAATGAAACCATACAGAGTTGCGGGTATAGATAAATCAAAATGGAATGAGTTTAAGGTTACTGATTCTGCTGCAACTAAAGTAGAGGTGTTTGATAATAAAAAATGCCTTGCTGATTTTTATCTTGGTAAATATTCATACAAAAAGCCTAAAAATAATTATTATAATACTCGCGGAACTATGTACACTTATGTACGTTTAGCTGATGATAATATTACTTATTGTGTTAAAGGCTTTCTTAAAATGTTGTTTAGTACAGATTTACGCTTTTTAAGAGATGATTATTTATGCAGACTTAAAAAATCCAATATTAACAAATTAGTTTTCTCTTTCCCTGATAACAGCTCTTTTTCTTTGATAAAACAAAAAAATAAATGGCTTATTAGCGGCATAGAAGCTGATTCTGCTAATACTGCTAAATATATTAACTCATTGGCATATATTAGTAGTTCTAATTTTATTAAAAATGAGAATAAAATAAAATTACCAAATCCTGATTATATGTTAAAAATCGAAGGTGATAATTTTACTCCTGAAATAATTAAAGCCTTTAATGTTAATGATAAAATTATTATTACTTCTTCAAGAAATAAGGGCTCAAAATTTGATGGTGAAAAAAATAACCTGTTTAAAAAAATATTTGTAAAAAAAGAGCATTTCTTGAGAAAAAGTAAAAAAAGTAAAAAAATAAAGAATAAGAAGAGGAAATGATTGATTTATTGATTAAAAAGGGCTGCTAATTTTTTAGCAGCCCTTTTTAATTAGTGTCTGTACATAATGTCCATTTTCTGCGTTACGCTCGTTTTTAAACCGTCATTTACAAAAGACGTCATTCTAAACGCATAGAAGAACCCCCTAT
>CAYNBX010000161.1:0-4823 GCA_964395505.1 uncultured Bacteroidales bacterium
TTTCAAACATTACTAATATTTTTCTTAAGATAAATATTTAATAATAAGTTATATATAAAAATATAAACAGATGGAAAAAATAAAAGCAAAATTTTATATCATTTTAAGTATCATTTTAATACAATGTTTTCAGATAAAAAGCATTTATTCTCAAAATAAAATCCCTGATAATTTTTGCATAACACAACAAGAATTCAATTTATGTGATATGATTAATAAATACAGGACAAAAAATAATTTGCCTGTTATTCCAATATCAAAATCTTTATCTTATGTAGCCAAACTTCATGTTAAAGATTTAGAAAATAATAAGCGGGATATGAATAATTGTAATCTTCACAGCTGGTCAGATAAAGGGAATTGGAAAGCTTGTTGTTATAATAAAGAGCAAATAAATAAATCATGTATGCTGGACAAACCCAAAGAGATAACAAATTATAGTGGTAATGGATATGAAATCACTTATTGGGAAAGTGTTGGAGTAACTCCTAAAAATGCTTTTGATTTATGGAAAAATATTAAAGCTGCAAATGATATACTTTTAAATTCAGGGAAATGGAGAAAAAAATATTGGAATGCTTTGGGTGTTGGAATTTATAAAGATTATGCAGTGGCTTGGTTCGGTGAAGAAAAAGATAATGAAGCAAAGCTATATATATACGGGTCAAATACTCCAATAGTTAATAAATTTAATACCAAAAGAAAGTATGAAAATAAGCCTGTCATAAAAAAAACGAAAAGGTATTATTTGATATTTAGCAGTTATAATAATTTTAAAGATGCTGAGAATGCAGTAAGAAAATTTAAAAAAAGAGGATTTAAAAATTCAAGAATAGTTAAAAAAGGCAATAGATTTAGGCTTTCTCTATCTGATTATCCAACATTAAAAAAGGCTAAAAAAGCAAAAGACAAATTAGGTGTTAAATACAAAAATGTTTGGATATTTCCATATTAAACACAATTTTGAAGGTATTGAATAATCATCAAAAAAATTATTCCTGCAATGATTTTCAGAGGGGATTTTCTGGCTTAATTTTTAAATACTTTTTAAAATAAGATTAATACTTAAATCCTCAAACTAAATTTATTCCAAAGCTGAACTTAATGCCATTGTTGGAAATGCTCGATTAGAGCTTCTTACCATAGATATTTCTATACCCGGGATGCTCTTTCGCTGCATTACACCAATACTGATGCACATTTCAACTTTTCATAACGAGGTAGTTTGTGGATTTAAAGTTTAAAAAAAATATTTTTTGTAAAAACAAAGAGCGAAGAAAAATGTAATTTTGAGGATTAGATTTAGTAAATAACAATAAAAAATAAATAATAATGGAAACAAATGAATTTAAAAAAGCTATTCTGCAAGGTATCCCTGATGAACTTCCGGAACCGCAGCCCTATGATGAAAATGTCGAGCATGCACCTAAAAGAAAAGATATTCTAAGTATTGAAGAAAAAAAGCTTGCTGTGAAAAATGCACTTAGATATTTTCCCAGGAAACATCATAATGTTTTAGCTCCTGAGTTTGCTAAAGAGTTAAGAGATTATGGCAGGATATATATGTATCGTTTTCGTCCAAAATATAAGATGTATGCACGAAACATTAATGAATATCCTTATATAACAAAACAAGCAGCTTCAATTATGCTTATGATAAACAACAATTTAAATCCTGAAGTTGCACAATTTCCTTATGAATTAATAACTTATGGTGGTAATGGCTCTGTTTTTCAAAATTGGGCTCAATATTTACTTAGTATGAAGTATCTTGCTGAGATGACTGATGAACAAACATTAGTTATGTACTCAGGGAATCCTATGGGATTATTTCCTTCTCAAAAAGAAGCTCCAAGAGTTGTTGTTACCAATGGAATGGTTATACCTAATTATTCATCAAAAGATGACTATGAACGTTACAATGCCTTAGGAGTTTCTCAATATGGGCAGATGACTGCTGGCTCTTATATGTACATTGGTCCACAAGGCATTGTTCATGGTACAACCATTACTGTTACAAATGCTGCGAGGTTGCATAGTAAAGGTAATATTGCAGGAAAAATATTTGTTACTTCTGGCTTGGGAGGAATGTCTGGTGCTCAAGCTAAAGCTTCAGTTATTGCAGGTATTGTTGGTGTTATTGCTGAAATTAATCCTAAAGCAATTAAAAAAAGATATGATCAAGGATGGTTAAACGAATTTTATACTGACTTAGATAAATTAGAAAAACGAATAATAGAAGCTCAATGTAATAAAGAGACAGTTTCTTTAGGCTATCAAGGAAATATTGTTGACTTATGGGAGAAATTAGCTAAAGATAATATAAAAGTTGATTTAGGTTCAGACCAAACATCTTTGCATAATCCTTATGCAGGTGGATATTATCCTGTTGGAATGTCGTTTGAAGAATCAAATGAGATGATGGTTGAGGACCCTGATTTATTTAAAGAAAAAGTACAGCAATCATTGAGGAGACAAGTAGCTGCCATTAATAAGATGGCAGAAAATGGTATGTATTTCTGGGATTATGGAAATGCTTTTTTGTTAGAAGCTAGTAGAGCTAAGGCTGATATTTTGAATGCTTATGGGAAATTTAAATATCCTTCTTACGTTCAGGATATTATGGGCCCTTTATTTTTTGATTATGGATTTGGTCCTTTCCGTTGGGTTTGTACTTCAGGAATGCCTGAGGATCTGGAAGAAACTGATAAAATAGCAGCAAAAGTTTTAGAAGAGACTGTTAAGACAGCACCAAAAGAAATTATACATCAATTGAATGACAATATTCACTGGATTAAAGAAGCAGGTAAAAATAATCTCGTTGTTGGTTCGCAAGCTAGAATTTTATATGCAGATTGTATGGGTAGAATTAAAATAGCATCAGAATTTAATAAAGCGATAAAACAAGGAAGAATATCTGCACCTATTGTTATAGGTAGAGATCATCATGATACTTCCGGGACAGATTCTCCTTATCGGGAGACTTCAAATATTTATGATGGTTCACAGTTTACTGCTGATATGGCTGTACAGAATGTAATAGGAGATGCCTTTAGAGGTGCTACCTGGGTTTCTATACACAATGGCGGAGGTGTTGGATGGGGCGAAGTTATAAATGGAGGCTTTGGTTTAACTTTAGATGGTTCTGATGAAGCTGATGTTAGACTTAAAAAAATGTTATACTGGGATGTTACTAACGGAATAGCTCGTCGCTGCTGGGCAAGAAACAAGGGCGCTATGTTTGCTGCTAAACGTGCTTTGAAAACAGAACCAGGTTTGAAAATCCGTATCCCTGATATTCCAGATGATGATTTGATTAATAGTCTATTCTGAAATTTTTTAGTTAAATTTATGAGTCCATTATAAAAAAGATATAATACAAATTTATAAAATTAATTTTAAATATCAAATAGTCAACAAGTTGGGTTTGTAAACAGTAGTGTATCAGAGAGATAAATATTTCATTTGGAATATATATTTGGAATTCAGCAATATATAGTGTCTGTAAGCTGCATCTAACTTCTTGAAAATAAGATAAAATGCTTATTACGAATAAAAATAGAACAGAATTAAAAAGCCTGAGTCAAAAAAATACGTCAATTATATTTTATAAGCAAAAGCCAATAAATGCTTGATTCTCATAAATTGGGTCAGGATTTCTGAAATTTCTTATTTTCTGTTCAAAGAATTGGAAGTAGATTATTTAGTATCTGAAAGGAAATAATATAATACCTTATATCCGCAAACTAAATCTTATGTAAAGCATAGCCTAATGACATTGTTGGCAGTGAGCTCTCAGATATTCTCTTTGTAATAAGGGCCAGCACTGTTATGCTCTTCGCTGCGAAGTAATTTGCGGATTTAATGTAATATCTAATATTACTGCAATACATTTTATTTCACAGGGTTCACCCTGTGAAATGCGGAGCAATTTTGCAATACAAAATATTTTACAGGGTAAACCTCCTTATGTGGCAGTCAATTTAACAATAGAGCAATTGAACAATTTGATGAAAAATTAAAAGGGTTTTTATTTTGAAATATCAATAATAGAGCAAATTACAGAGTTTTCTTTCAGACAATATATAGCACAAAGTGTTACTTGTTACTAATTGCGGGGTGGGTCTATTTTTTCGTATTTTTTCTTTTCTTTAAAGAAATAATAAATGTAAAGAGCAATGAGTACCAATGCAAAAGCTAGGGCAAAAAGATCAAAAAAGTTTAATGTTATACCAAGAATAACTACTGAAGTGCTCTCTGAAGGGAAAAAGAAAAAAAAGGTATTTAAGATGATAAGACTTATACGAAACTCCGTTGGTCCCAGGCTGCTGTATGAAATAATGAAGGTATTTTTAAGATAAGTATTGATGTAGGTAAATAGGCATAACATAAAATAGCCAATCAGTATAAGCATAGCAACTGAAAATGAGATAAAAGGAGATAATCCAGCACCAATAGCAATAATCAATGCAGTAATGGCATCCACGTTGTGATCCAGGTAAAAGCCATAGATTGGACGCTGTTTATTCCTGATACGGGCAAGGGTACCATCAAGGCTGTCACCAAACCAATTAACAATGAAGCCAAAAGAAGAAAGCCACAAGAAACCCTTTCCCCAATTTGAGAGTACATAACCTCCACCTGCAAGAAAAGCACCTATAAGTCCTATGACTGTGAGATTGTCTGAAGTTATACTTTGCGGCAGGCGGATTGCTATCCACTTCAATACTTTCTTCTCCATTTTACTCAAAATGGATATCTGTACTCTTACAGCGTCTTTTTTTTCCATAATGTTATATAAAAATTTAAGGGTAAATACTAAA
>CAYNBX010000162.1:0-4811 GCA_964395505.1 uncultured Bacteroidales bacterium
TTACTCTTTGTAAAAAAGCCTATAGTTCTTGCTATTATTAAAAAGTAGTCAAATTATAGTATTAAATTATTTTTTTTAAATAATTGCTTAAAATATAAACATTAGATAGATTTTATTGTTTTTTTTTGCATATACTGGTAAAAGATATAGAGATTAAAAATTTTATAATAAATATATGAATGAAAAAGATATAGATAAGCTGGATCCTAAAAAATTCATTATAATAAAAGGTGCGAAAGTTCATAATTTAAAAAATCTTAGTGTTGCTATTCCAAGAAATAAATTTGTAGTAATTACAGGTTTATCAGGATCTGGCAAATCTTCTCTTGCATTTGACACTTTATACGCTGAAGGGCAAAGAAGGTATGTAGAAAGTTTAAGCTCGTATGCACGCCAGTTTCTTGGCAGAATGAGCAAACCGGAAGTTGAATATATTAAAGGTATTTCACCTGCCATTGCTATTGAACAAAAAGTTAATACTCATAATCCAAGGTCAACGGTTGGAACTTCTACTGAAATTTATGAATATTTAAAATTGCTTTTTGCCAGAATAGGAAAAACATATTCCCCGATTTCAGGTAATATTGTTAAAAGACAAAGTGTGAGCGATGTGGTAGATTTTGTTTTATCATTAAAAGAAAATACTAAAGTTATTATTTTTTGTCCTTTGATTTTAAAATCAGGAAGAATTTTAAAAGAACAACTTTCTGTCCTTTTACAAGAAGGTTTTACAAGGATTTATTGTGATAATAAAATTATAAGAATTGATGATATAATTAATAACAATAAACCCCGGTCAAATGAAGAAATGTTTATAATTATTGACAGAATAATTGTAAAAAATCAGGATTATGAACTAAGTTCAAGGATTGCTGATTCAGTTCAAACTGCATTTTATGAAGGAGAGGGTAAGTGTGTGATAGAATATTATGAAGATACAGAAAAAATAAGGAAATCATTTTCTAATAAGTTTGAATTAGATGGTATGAGTTTTGAAGAGCCTTCTGTAAATTTATTTAGTTTCAATAATTCTTATGGTGCTTGCAAAACTTGTGGAGGTCTGGGCAGTATTATAGGTATTGATGAAGACCTTGTTGTACCAAATAAAAGTCTTTCTATTTATGAAAATGCTATTGCTTGTTGGCATGGAGAAAAAATGAAAAAATGGAAAGACCAATTGGTTATAAATGCTTATAAATTTCATTTTCCTATTCACAAACCTTATTACGAGTTAACTTCTGAACAAAAAAAACTACTCTGGACTGGAAATGAATATTTTGATGGATTAAATGATTTTTTTGAGTATATTGAACGAAAATCTTATAAAATTCAATATAGAGTTCTACTTTCACGCTATCGTGGTAAAACTATTTGCCCTGATTGTAAGGGGACAAGATTAAGAAAGGATGCTAATTATGTTAAAATAAATGGCAAATCAATAACAGATATTGTATTAATGCCTATAAGTGAATTATTTTTATTTTTTAATAATATTCAATTAAGCGATTATGAAAAAAATCTTGCAAAAAGACTTTTAATAGAAATCAGAAATCGTTTACAATTTCTTAATGATGTAGGTTTAGGTTATTTGACGTTGAATCGTTTATCATCTTCATTATCAGGAGGGGAATCACAAAGGATAAATCTTGCAACTTCTCTGGGCAGTAGTTTGGTAGGCTCTATGTATATTCTTGATGAGCCAAGTATTGGACTTCATCAAAGAGATATCCATCGTTTAATAAAAGTATTAAAACAATTAAGATATCTGGGCAATACAGTTATCGTTATAGAACATGATGAACAAATCATTAGAGCTGCAAATCAAATAATAGACCTTGGACCTTTAGCAGGAAATTATGGAGGTGAAATCATTTTTCAGGGCAATTTCAAACAGCTGTTAAACAACAAAAAAAGCTTAACAGCAAAATATCTAAATAATGAACTTAGTATTGCTGTCCCAGGTAAAAGGAGAAAATCAAAGGAATTTATAGAAATCAAGGGTGCTAGAGAAAATAATTTGAAAAATATAAATGTTAAATTTCCATTAAATGTTATGACTGTCATTACTGGTGTTAGCGGTTCTGGTAAGACTTCCCTGGTGAAAAAGATACTTTATCCTGCTTTAAAAAAGATATACCGGGGGTATGGCAGTAAAACAGGGGACTTTAATACTATTGATGGAGATATTAATAGTATTACTGATGTGCAGCTTATTGATCAAAATCCAATAGGAAGGTCTTCGCGTTCAAACCCAGCAACTTATGTTAAAGCTTATGATGATATAAGATATTTGTATGCAGCACAACATTTATCAAAGCTTAGAGGATATACACCGGGATTTTTTTCGTTTAATATTGAGGGTGGCAGATGTGAAACTTGCAAAGGAGAAGGTGTTGTTAAAATAGAAATGCAATTTATGGCTGATATTTATCTGAAATGTGAAAGTTGCGGAGGTAAAAGATTTAAAGACGAAGTCCTTGACATAAAATACAGAGGCAAGGATATTACTGAAATTCTTGACATGACAATAAATAATGCTATTGATTTTTTTGATTCTTATGAGAATAAATCAACTATTGAAAAAAAAATTGTTTCAAAACTAAAACCTCTTCAAGATGTTGGACTGGGGTATTTAAAATTAGGTCAACCCTCAAATACTCTTAGTGGTGGAGAAGCACAACGAGTTAAATTAGCTTATTTTCTTGCAAAAGGAATTTATGAAAATCCTAATTTATTTATTTTTGATGAGCCTACAACAGGTCTTCATTTTCATGATATAAAAAAATTATTAAGTTCCTTTGATGCCTTGATAAATAAAGGACATTCCATAATAGTAATTGAACACAATATGGAAATTATAAAATGTGCAGACTGGATAATTGACTTGGGCCCTGAAGGTGGTGAAAAAGGTGGTAATATTGTTTTTGAAGGAATTCCTGAAGAATTAGTTAATTGTAAAAAATCTTACACAGGTTTTTATTTGAAAAATAAATTATTGAATTCTTGATTTTTTTATTTAAAATTTCCCCAAACTTATTATTTTTTCTATAATTATGAAAAAAATTAAACACAAGAATATATACAAATCAATTATATATCAGTCTTTATCAAATATATTTATCCTTTGTTCACCTGAGTAAATATTCATCTTTTTATCTCTAACAAAGCCAATAAGAGTTGTATCATTTTCTCTGCATATTTTAATTGCTTTATTCGTGGGAGCACTTCTTGAAATAATAATTTGTATCCCACATCTTTTTATTTTATTTATTATTTCAGAATTAACTCTACAACTTAACAAAATGATTTTATCATTAAATGAGATATTATTCAAAACCATATTCCCAATGAGCTTTTCAATAACATTATGCCTGGCAATATCTTCTTTAAAGATAATAATATTTTCATTTTCAACAATAGCAGCATTATGAACTCCACCTGTTTGCTTAAAAGTCTTTGATAAATTTTGAAAATTATCCATTAAAGTATTTACTATTGTAGCATTTATATTTAATTTTTTGTTTGTTTGTTCAATTGATTGTTTTTTATTCAAAGTCATATTTTCAACTTTAATGAATGCAGTTGCCTTTTCCCTGTCAAAATAAAAATATTTTATATCTTCTTTTTTTTGAATGAAGTCTCTGGTAAATAAAAAACCGTATACTAAATCTCTTATATCATAAGGCGAACATATTAATGATGTAATTTTTTTATCATTAAGTACAATTGTTAAACTTATTTCTTCTGTAATATAATCTTCAATGATATGCTTAACATTATTTTTTATTTTAATTATCTTGATTGATTTCATAGGACTTAGAGAAATAATATAATTATTTTATTATACCTTTATATCCGCAAACTAAATCTTATGCAAAGCCGAACCTAATGACATTGTTGGGAATGATTGCTCAGACTTTATCTTCGTAACAAGGGCTGTGCTTGCGAGGCTCTTCGCTGTGCCGCACCAACACTGACGCCATTTCAACTTTTCGCTGCGAGGTAATTTGCGGATTTAAGGTTAAATAATGATTTTTTTAAATTTAAGAGAGTAAAAAAACTATTAACAAACTTTTTAAGAAATATATTGGTATTTATAAATATTTCAGTTAAAACATCTTTTTTCTATAAAACAAAATTAATCAAAATCTTATAAAAAAAGTATTCTATCTTTTTAAAAGATATTATTAACTATTTTATTTACATTTGTATAATAAAAATTAGATAAATTATGCAAGCAAGAGTAAGTATAATAATGGGCAGCACATCAGATTTACCAATAATGGAAGAAGCTGCCAGTTTTTTGGACAAGATGGAGATACCCTTTGAGTTAAAAGTTTTATCAGCACATCGCACACCAGAAAAAGTTGAAGAATTTTCAAAATCTTCTTATGAGAGAGGTATTCGTGTAATAATTGCAGGAGCTGGTATGGCAGCACATCTTCCAGGTATAATAGCTGCCTTTACCTATTTACCTGTAATTGGTGTGCCAATAAAATCTTCATTGTCTCTTGATGGTGTAGATTCTATTTTGTCAATGCTTCAAATGCCTTCAGGAACCCCTGTTGCCACAGTTGGGCTTAACTCTGCTAAAAATGCTGCAATATTCGCTGCTCAAATTTTGGCTGTTGATGATAAAAAAATATTGAAAAAACTTATTGATTATAAAGGAAACCTCAAAGAAAAAGTTATTAAAGCTAATAATGAACTTTCAAAAATTAAATACAAGTTTAAAGTCTAACAAAAAAAGTACTACCACAAATTTAAAGAAAGAATTATAATTAGTGTCTGTCCATAATGCCCGATTTCTT